>CAMHUJ010000209.1 GCA_946188175.1 uncultured Ruminococcus sp. | reverse complement strand
GTGCCCCTTTTATATCAGCATCAGAATTTCCGCGCAGAAAACAAATCGGGAATTGATATATGATATTCATGAGATCCGATATCCGGTGTATGTTTTCAATACGGTAATATGTCAGCTCATAAATACCTGTTGCAAGGACGCAGGCATCAAAAGCGTCAAACGCCTTTTCAACAAAACCGGCAATGCAGTTTATAAACGCCATGAATTTCTCTTTGGTAAGCACCAGACCGAAAATACTGCATCTGATCTCGAAAAAATCATTGCCATCGTAGTCGAATGTATCAAAGAGAACCTCATTTTCCAAGCGGACCGTTTCACCGTATAATTCTTTCAAAACGCAGGAGCTGTCTGTGCTGTCAGGATGCAATCGTTTATCGCAAAAGAACGTAATTTCAAAAGATTCCATGCTTCTGTCCTCCGTTTTCATCGGTCTGCAAATGATTGCGCATCATTCCGCGAGCTGCGGCAGTGTCCCTGCTTTTTTATGTATTAGAATTTTCTGATTTCCATATGATGTTTCTTTATACGTCAAATTATGATTATTTGGTTACAATTTTGAAATTGCTGCACGCAAACGTACAACTTTCCGGTTGTCAGCAGCTATATACAGAGGGCGCTGCCCGCTGCGCTTAGTAGCTTGACAATTCCATAAAGCCGAATCATACACTTCGGCAATCAGTACGTTTCCGGCAGCCTTTAGAAATTGGATGCGGGCACTGCCCGCTTAATCGTTGTCTGTATCATTCTGTGGCAGACTGATGCCCGGGATCGGCACTTCATCCGGATAGCGAACCAGTGCCGAGACCGTGATATTATCCTTGCCGCCGTTTGCGAGCGCAAGGACGACGAGCTCCTGCAAGCGCTTCGGGAGCGGCTTCGGCTTTGCCAGAACCTCCTCCATTTCAAAGGTCGTGACATAGTCGCTCAGCCCGTCCGAGCAGAGGATCAGCACATCGCCGAGCCGCATGCCGTCCGGATAGACAATGACCTCGGGCTTCGGCTCCGCTTCGAGATTGCCGATCACGGGCATGACAATATGCCTGTGTGCATGGACGCGCTTCTCCTCAATGGAGATGCTGCCCTCCTCATAGAGCATCTGCACGAGCGTCTGGTCGCGGCTGAGCTGCTCGAGCGTACCGCCTCTGTAGCGGTAGATGCGCGAGTCGCCGACATTGAAGCAGTGCAGCCCCTCATTTTCATCGACTGCGATGCCGCAGAGCGTTGTCTGCATATTGGCGGTGCTTTTCTGCATGACGCTTTGTTCCGCGATTGTGGTATGAATATCGAGAATGCGCCGTTTCAGATTGACGCGCGAGGAATAATCGACCTGCGAGAGCAATTCGAGGCATGTGCGCGAAGCAAGCTCACCTGCCTGCTCACCGGAAACACCGTCGCAGAGCCCGATGAGAAACGGCTCGGAAAGCCCGGTCTGCACGCCGCCCTCCGTCCGGACGCTTCCGCGGATGAGAAACGCATCCTCATTGTTTTCGCGTGTGCCTTTTTCGGTAATGCCGCAGCAAAAATACAATGCAATCACCTCAGATCTGTATAATGAACGGTACCGGCTTTGTCTGAAACGCAATCAGATATATCCGAAAAGCCATTGCAGCAGCAGATGCAGCGGATACCAGATATAGAAAAAGTACTTGGAAAAAACAGGATATTTTCCCTGCTTCCCGTTATAGAAAAACGTAATGATAATTCCCGCCGTCATCGGCGCAGCATACTGACGAAGAAATGCATGTGCATTCGGGAAATACATCGTCTGAGACATCATGGCGAGGAACATCAGAACTTCAAAGACAGCAAGACGCAGCAGCGGCTTTTCACGCAGCAGATCAAACGCAATCAACAGCACGATGCCGCTGACATACCATTCCGCTTTGATCAGCAGACTGAATCCCATGAGCCCTGCGATTGCAAGGAGCCGCAGCGGCAGCTTCCATTGACTGTGCAGGACAATCAGAGACAGCAGTCCGAGAAACAGCGTCATCAGAACGCTCCATTGCAAAAACAATGCTTTGACCGCGCTGCCTTCCGCAAGCAGAGAATGCGGAATCTGCGTGATGAGCGCGCAGATCAGCAGCCGCAGCGCATATTTTTTCTTTGATTTTGTATAATGATACCCTTCCGCGATGAAGAAGAAAAAGACCGGCGGTGCAAAGAATTGCACGGAAACGCCGAGCCGTATAAGCGGCTTGAACGGAATCAGCCGGTAAATCTGAAAAATCCAGTGACCGAAGGTCATCAGAATCAAGGCGAGAAATTTGAGGGCATCGCGGCTGAGAATCTGCGTACAGAATTCTTTGTTCCGCAGCTTTTCATCAAAGGCTTTCAGGGGGCTGTGTTTTTTTGCTGTATCGGTTTCTGCATTCATGTAAAATCACCTTCGTTTCCGGCATCAGAATGTCAAATGAAAATTTCTGAGGAACTGAATGATCGCAAAAATATGTACAGCCGTCCAGATTGCCGTGAATCCGAGCAGCAGCCGGTTGACGGTTTTCCCTTTTTTGTCATTGTTCCGCTTGTTCTCTTTGGCGCAGAGAATAAAGCAGATCGCGGACACAATCCAGCTGAGCGGAAACAGAATGATGATCGGCGATTCGATGCCGAAGGGCAGATAATACGAGATCAATACAGCGTTCTGCAAATCCTCACGCTCAAACAGCATGGCGAAAATCGGTATGATGAGATACGGCAGCAGAAATGCCAGTCTGCCGGCTTTTTTCAGATTGTTCATTGATCTGCCTCCTGTAATTCCTTAACCGTTCCGGAGCTTTCCGAGCTGACCGGAATACTGTGCGCGGAAATCGGCAAAGGTACCGGCATCGAGATGATCCCGGATCTGCTGCATCAGGTTATTATAGAACCAGAGATTGTGCTGCACGGCAAGTCTGCCTGCGAGCTGCTCGCCCGCCTTGAACAGGTGCCGGATATAAGCGCGGGAGAAATTGCGGCAGGTCGGGCACTGGCAGCCTTCCTCAATCGGGTTCGGGTCGGTTGCAAAGCACTGATTCGTCAGGTGCATGATGCCGTGCATGGTGAATACGGTTGCATGGCGTGCGTTTCGGCTCGGCATGACGCAGTCAAAGAGGTCGATGCCGCGTGCGACTGCCTCGACAATATTCTGCGGTGTACCGACGCCCATGAGATAGCGGATTTTATCCTTCGGCATATGCGGCTCGACATGCTCGATCATATCGTACATGACCTCGGTCGGCTCGCCGACGGCAAGTCCGCCGATCGCATAGCCGTCCATATCGAGCTGTGCGATCTCCTGCATATGGCGCTCGCGCAGATCGGCATAGGTGCAGCCCTGATTGATGCCGAACAGCAGCTGATGCGGGTTGATCGTATCCGGCAGGCTGTTGAGGCGCGCCATTTCCTCCTTGCAGCGTTTCAGCCAGCGCGTTGTACGGTCGCAGCTCTGCGCGGCGTAACGGTAGGGCGCCGGATTCTCGACGCATTCATCGAATGCCATAGCGATTGTCGAGCCGAGATTTGACTGAATCCGCATGCTCTCCTCCGGCCCCATGAAAATGCGTCTGCCGTCTACATGCGACTGGAAGGTCACGCCCTCCTCCTTGATCTTGCGGAGCTTTGCAAGGCTGAACACCTGAAATCCGCCGGAATCGGTCAGCGTCGGACCCTTCCAGCCGGTAAAGCCCTGCAAGCCGCCCATAGTCCGGACGATGCCGTCGCCCGGGCGGATATGCAGATGATAGGTATTGCAGAGCATCACCTGACAGTTGACCGTTTCGAGGTCGCGCGCCGACAGTGCGCCCTTGATCGCGCCTGCCGTTGCAACGTTCATAAAGCAGGGCGTCTGAAAATCTCCGTGTACTGTATGAAACACGCCGCGGCGTGCTTTTTCTTCCGTTTGCAGCAGCTGATACATATCGCTTCTCCTTTGTATAATTCTCCTTTTATATCATATCATAAAAATGCGAAAAAAGCAAGAGAAAAGCCATGAAGCGGAGAGTTTATCGGATAAGTAGGAAGTAGAAGGGAGGAAGAAGGAAGTATTTTCTGACTTAGAAGTGAGAAGAGAGGAGTTGTGGTATCGCATGGTTTCGCAATGCGAAACATGCGCGCCCCGCAAAAAATAATGTCATCGTATTTCCGGTTGCATAATCAGAAATACGATGACAAAGTCATTCTTTACTTATCTGTGGGTGATCTCAATGTAGTTGATGCCGCTGCTCGATTTGCGGTAATACCGCAGCAGAAATCTTGCGACATCCTGCTCCGAGGGATCGCCGTTCTTCATTGCATTGCCGACCGTCGCGCCGACAACTGCGCCGATTGCCGCTCCGACCGGTCCTGCAATCAGCAGTCCCGGCAGTGCGCCGACTACGCCGCCGCCAAGCACATCGCCCGACTTTCTCTCGTAATACTGTTTTGCGTGCGCCTCCAGACGGATTACGGGCTCATCGCGCATGACCGCTGCCTGAAGCTCTGCATAAGTTGTAACCGTTACCATTTTGACTCCTCCTTCTCAGATGACTCTGAATTCCTGTCGATTTACGGTTTCCTTGCAGCGAAGACTCCCTTCGCCTGCC
>CAMHUJ010000208.1 GCA_946188175.1 uncultured Ruminococcus sp. | reverse complement strand
GTATTTCTCATTGAAGGCAACAAGCGCCGCATCCGATTTCAATTCTCTGCCGACCACGCTCTCCATCGTCACCGTCGGGTCAACCAGATGTGAACAGTAGTAATAAAGCACCCACTGCGCATCCGCCAGATCAGAAATATACTCTGCTCCGTCAAGACCAACCGTTAAGAGACCGTCCACGTTGCCGAGCGCGCGCTGTTCCTTGGTCAGGCAGCCGTCTAACTGGCACATGACTTCAACATAATCACGCAGAATCAGCTGCGCATCTGCAATATTGACAGTCCCGTCCAGATTGACGTCACCCATTTGCGGTATAATCTCCTCTGCGGAGACCGGTGCAGTCAGCATCCCGCAAAGCAATACTCCTGTGATGATTCCGATGGACAGTTTTTTCATGATAATTTCCTCCTTCAAAAGTGTCATTCATTTTGTGATTCCGGCACACTGATGCCGATAAACTGTACGGCGGCATCCCATGCCGCATCTTCTGATGCGAAGCCGGAAAGAGATGTGTAATAATGGTTGCCGGATTCATCCCATACGGTACCGGTCAGATTGCCCGATTCATGTACATAACGGCTGTAATCCCTGCGAACCTGAACGGTCAGATTCTTCTCCGGAATCTGCACTTCCAGTGTTGTTTCCGAAGGAATGCCGTCTATATACAGCACAGAATCCTCATCCGTCAGAAGATACCGCACCAACGTGACAAACGGCCCGCCGCAGCGGTAATATGCCTTGAACTCGCCGTCACTTTGGTGATACCAGTAACCGGTCATCGTGAATGCGCCCACATGCACCGGCAATGCGCCGAATCCTGCAAGCTGTACGGATTCCTCCGAAGCATCGGTATACCGCCAGATCATATCACGGTCAGCACAGCCGCCTGTGCCGAGCCCGACGATGCGTCCGTACCTGATAAATTCTTCCAGCGACAACTGATCCGCATGCATATCATGACCGTGCAGTTCATCAATATATCGGATCAGGACAAAGCTGTCTGCATAGGAAACAGGATAATCTGTCTCCTGATAATCCCTGCGCTGCGGCTGAATCTCATCCGATCCCGATACCAGCGGCAGCGGAATCCGGTTGTCGGCGATGCAGTCTCCGAGCACAAGCTGCTCCGGCGTCAGCAGGCTTTCACAGCCTTCCAGAACAACTGCCGTATATTCCGCCTGAAGCAGTATGGCATCCTGCGAATCAAGCACGCCGTCCATATTCACATCGCCAAGCTGATACTTTGCAACGATCTCCGGATCATACGGGCGTCCCGCAATGGTCGGCAGCGCCTTTGCATCCGTGACGGTCTGCGCTGTTGTGTTCTGTGAAGCGGTTGTATTCGCAGCCGCATCGGTCTGTGAAGCGGGCTTCTTTGTTTCATCGGATTCACTTTGCGCCGCCGATGTGATATCCGTGCCGCTGACATCCGTTGTCTGCGTCACGATGCCGGGACGGGTTTCGGTTTCCGGCTTTGCGGTTGTTTCCGTCTGTGCGGTCGTTGTGACGGTTTCCGGACTGACCTCTGTGATATCATGCGCATGTGACTCGACCGGCAAATCTGGCGTCCTGCTGCCGAACCAGAGTCCCAGCCCGATCACAGCCGTCAGACATGCCGCCGCACTGAGCGGTGCCGCAATCCGGAGCAGCTTATGCGGCATCTGCTTCTTCTGCATGATCACCGGTATCTTTTCCGGCTCCGCCGCAGATGCTTCTGCCATATGCGCCATGCGGTACTGCACGGCTTCATCGAGATACTCCGGCGGCAGAAGTGCCATGAGCTTCTCAAACTGCATATCGTTCACAGTAATCCCTCCTTCCGCAGATACTCTCCGAGCTTTTTGCGCGTGCGCATCAGTGACATCTTTACCGCGCTCTTTCCCATTTTGTGTTCCTCTGCCAGTTCGCTGACCGTACACATCATCCAGTAATGCTCAATAAAGAGGATGCGCGTTTCCTGCGGCAGGGACGATAAAAACTGCCCCAGCGCTTCACGGAGCATCCGCTGATCCGCGGCAAGCGCCGTATCGTCCGCAGCCGCAAGCACATCCGGCAGCGATTCCAGCGAGGTTTCCGCACTGCCGCCGCCGCGCTTGACCGCAGTATTCTGTGCCTGCCTGTCCAGCGCAATGTGTTTTGTCAGTGTCACGAGAAAGGCGCGGAAGCTCTTTGGCTTTGCCGGCGGAATCGCATTCCAGAGATGCAGCATCGCATCGCTGACGCATTCCTCCGCATCCTCTGCATTGCCCAGAATTCTGTATACGATACTGTAGCAGAAGCCGCCGTAGCGTGTCTGTGTTTCAGCGATTGCCTGTTCACTGCGAAGTTCAAACATCCGTATCAGGTCCGTGTCATCTGCCGGCATGTTCATCGCCTCCTTTGTTTTTGTTTTCCCGCTTCATTCCCATAGACGGCAAATCCGCCCGAACGGTCACAGGAAAAATAAAAAAACAGGAAGGAGAAAGAAAAGAAGGAAG
Source organism: uncultured Ruminococcus sp. (assembly GCA_946188175.1). Lineage (GTDB taxonomy): Bacteria > Bacillota > Clostridia > Oscillospirales > Ruminococcaceae > Firm-04. The sequence goes on along the minus strand of CAMHUJ010000208.1, from coordinate 2,093 downwards.
AATCATAACCGGAACAACTGATATTCCGGCATACGGATACCTTCCTGCTTTCTCTCTGCGCCTTCCTGCTGCTTCATTTTGCTCTGTTTGCGCGGTAGGCTAAATAATCCGCGGCGAGCTGTTCTGCATCGGCATAGGTGCAGAGCCCAGCCGAGCGCGCACGGAATGCCGCCGCGCCGGGATACCCGCGCAGATACCATAAAGCATGCTTGCGCGCCTCACGCATGGCAAGCTGCTCCGATTTTTCGCTGTTATCGAGAATCATGCGCATATGCCGGAGCATCTCACGCAGCCGCGTCTCCACATCGGGCGGCGTGAACGGCGTCCCTTCCAGCGCATGGATGATCTCCTCAAAAATCCACGGATTGCCGTAGCTCGCCCTGCCGACCATGACCAGATCACAGCCTGTCTCACGGTACATGCGCACCGCATCCGCACCGGATGTGATATCGCCGTTTCCGATCACCGGAACCGATACGGCTGCCTTAACTGTCGCGATCTGCGACCAGTCCGCATTGCCGCTGTAAAACTGCGTGCGCGTTCTGCCGTGAACGGCAATCGCCTCGGCGCCCTCCGCTTCCATGCGCTTCGCAAAATCGACTGCATTGATATGCTCTGCATCCCAGCCGATGCGCATTTTCACGGTCACTGCGCATTTTCCGTCCGCCGCACGGACTGCCGCCTTCAGGCATTCACCGGCAAGCTCCGGCGTTTTCATCAGTGCGCTGCCTGCCCCCTGATTGACGACCTTCGGCACCGGACAGCCCATATTCAGATCAATCCAGTCCGGCTGAAAATCCAGCAGACGCTGCACCGCCTCCGAGATAAATTCCGGCTCGCTGCCGAAAAGCTGCAAGCCCATCGGACGCTCCGCCTGTGTGATGCGGCAGAGCTCGGCACTGCCCCTGCTGCCGTAGCAGAGCCCCTTAGCCGAAACCAACTCACCGGTCGTCATGCAGGCGCCGTGTTCCGCGCAGAGCGTGCGGTATGCGGTATCGGCAACCGATGCCATAGGTGCGAGTGCGGCGGTCTGCGGCACAGTCTGCCGCGCGATTGTAACTGTATTCATGCAAAACTACTCCCAAGCAGCCGCAGCGCATTTTCATGCGTGATCTGCGACATTTCGTTTTCTGTCAATCCGAGCGAGGTCAGGAATTGCAGCGTATCCGCCGGAGACTCCCACGGGGAATCCGAGCCGAACAGAATCTTGTCCGCACCGTGATTCCGGATGATGCGCACACACTGCGCCGGATCAATAAACTGCGAGATAAACGCCGTATCAAACAGCATCGGCGTCCCGACGAGATATTGCTCGACATCATCCCACTGCTGCCAGCCGCCGAGATGCGCCGCGATCAGATTCCTGCCGGAGACATAATCGAGCGCATGACGGATCCGCGCCGGCGGTGCATAGACCGGCGGCGGCAGTCCGATATCGTCGCCTGCATGGAAGATCACCAGCAGATCAAGCTGCTCCGCCTTTTGCAGGATGCGCAGCACCTCGGGGCTGTCAATATAAAACTGCTGAAACTGCAAATGCAGCTTGATGCCGCGGAATCCGCGCTGTTTCAGATCTTCGAGCACGGTCTCCCATTCGGGGTCCGCCGGATGCAGCGTACCGAAGGAGAGGGCACGCTCCGAACGGACGGTTTCCGCATAGCGGTTGATCGTTGCGGTCTGCGAAGGCTTGGTCGCAATCGGCAGACAAATGCTTCTGTCCACATGCGTGCGCTGCATGTCGCCGAGCAGTCCCTCCAGCGTCGCCGGACGGCAGGTCAGCGGTTCGCCCCTGCGGTAATCCTCGCCCTGAATCTGCCGGATTGCGGCTGAAAGCGCGGCAATGCTGCGTTCCGCGATCGCCTCGGGAAAAATATGCGTATGGAAATCTATGAGCATGGATTCCTCCGTATCAGTGCATGTATTGCTTGAGCCATTCAAAAGCATCCGCTTTCGGAACATCGACCTCATTCAGGATCATATCCAGCAGTTCACGGTCATCCGTGCAGGATGCCAGCTCCTTGCGCCGTTCATAGTCCTCGTTGCTGCACCGTGCCTGCTCCAGTTCGTCCGGATCGTCGATATCTCCGTAATAG
>CAMHUJ010000207.1 GCA_946188175.1 uncultured Ruminococcus sp. | reverse complement strand
GCAATAACAGACAGAAGTCTCTGATCCGCTTCTACCGAAAGGTCAGTGCAAACTCCAACTGGGGCGTTAATTTCAAATAAAAATCATACAGCCAAAAGCCGTGCAGAATCAGCCTGCACGGCTTTCTTTTATGCTGCATTCTCGGTCAAAAAAATCCCTTCTTCGCACGAAACGAAGAAGGGATTTTGATTATACGCCTTTTTTATAGTTGAAGTTATTTTTCGCAACCTTTTTGCGTTGTTTTGCGTTCTTGAGCATTTCCTCCTTGGAGAGACCGGTTGCGAGCTCCTCTGCCGCATCGGCAGCAGCCGCCTCCGTATCATCGAGGAAGCTGTTCAGGCGCTTACGATATGCACCGCCGTTCGAGCCGCCGAGTGTCTGCGATACCATAGAACTCTGCTGAACCGCATGCACAGCATGCACAGACTGCGATACAACGCCCATTTGCTGCTGCGGGACAAAGCTCTGCTGCGGATAACCGCCCTGCATCGGGTAGCCGCCCTGCTGCGGATAGCCGCCCTGCATGGGATAACCGCCCTGCATGGGATAACCGCCCTGCATCGGATAGCCGCCCTGCATCGGATAGCCGCCCTGCATGGGATAACCACCCTGCATCGGATAGCCGCCCTGCATCGGGTAGCCGCCCTGCTGCGGATAGCCGGGAGCCTGACCGCCGAAGCCCGGATACTGACCCTGACCATGCTGTGCCTCGGCATCCAGTGTCTTCACCTCACCGGGCGCACTTGCGCTGTCAAAGAACGGATTATTTTCATCAATCTGGAGGCCTTCCACAAACTGATTCGTGGCAGAACCTGTCTTCTTTTCGTGTGCCGGAGCAGATTCCGCATCATCGAATCCGCTCATAAAATCATTTACAACATCCGAGGTCAGAGATGTCAGCTCGGAAGCCGGTTTAATCTCTGATTCAGAAACCGCGACGAGACATGCAGCATTGCTTGCGTTTGCCGAGACAAGCATATCCATAGATTTCTCTGCCTGCTCCGCAACTGCCCCGTCTGCAACCTTCACTGTCACAAAGCTGACAGCGATCTGATGACCGGAAAGCACATGAAGCGCCTGCTGCGCAGAATCTTCAATCACGGCTGTTCCGTTGTCGAAGCCGATGCCTGTAACACCGGACAGAATTTCGCCGCGTGCTGTCTGAATCAGCGTCACTGATGTATCTGCCAGTGATGCATAATCCGGAAATTTCTCCTTGACAGAAGCAGCGTATTTGCGCGCGAGACCAAGAAGCTCATTCATTTCCATTCCAATTCATTTCCTTCCTCAGATAAAATCAAAACATCACAGTTACGTATTTTTCAGAGCTGCAAGACGGGCTGCCTTCCGTTCTTTTGCATGTGCTTTCCTGTCAGCAACCTTTGCCTTGAGCATTTCTGCTTTTTCGCCAAGCAGTTGCAGGTCACAGATGCATGCAAGGGAGATATCATCCTCTGTGCCGAAATGCGAACGCTTGGTCAGATTTTTCTTGACAGACTGTGCAAATGCATCCAGATTATCGAGCTGGCTCGTAATAATCAGGTGATATTCCAGAAAATCATCCTCATTGCCGAAGGACGTATACAGTCCGTCAGAGGAAGCATACATTGCAATCGCCTTTTTGCCCTCAATATAAAAGCTGTTGAACATCGAAGCGGCATTGCTGTTGCACATGGAAGCCGTCATATTGGCAGGTGCGGATTCATCATACACCATAGGCATGACCGGCTCGCCGTCTTCGAACAGCGCAACAAGGCTGCCGTCTCCGATTTGCAGTCCGAACTGGAACCCCCGTCCGCAGACTGCAACAACCAAAGTCGTACCGTAATAAGATTCCTGCGGAATTTCCTTGAATTCTTCTTTCGTAAACTTCTGCGATTCCGCAAGCCGGACCGGATTGCCGGCAAGATGCTCCTGCACCCGGGTATTCCAGTTTGCGATGATTTGCTTTTTCATGTTTTTCAGAATCAGTTTGTGATTTGCGGGAAAGGTCTGTTCAAACTGTTCCGGATCCTTATAAAATGCACGGATCGTTTCAAGCGCCGCTTCCACAGCAAACTGGGAACCGAAATGACTTCTGAAATACTTCTTGCTGCCGTGACCGTCAGCAATCACGGCAACCGAATAGTATTCATTTACCTCGTATGCCGAGTGATCCTGACAGACCAGTCCGCTGGTTTCATGGCTTGCGCCGATTACAGAATGGCTGAAACCGCCGAACATCGCAACAATCCTCCTTATATCTTAATTCAGAGTGAAAACGCCGAAATGCAGAATTACCAACCCGTATCGAGGGAGATTGCGTCTGCATCGCCGAGATTCGTCATGGAATCCTGAATCTGCTGACCCAGCAGCTTCTGCTTTGCAGCGCGGACCTCTTCCTCATTCAGCTCGTGGTTGACGTCGTCAGACAGCGTCATACTCTTACTGCCGATCTGTGCGGAGGTAACAGCAATAATCTTGATCATCTGCGCGAGCTGACCGCCGGAATACGCATGCACAACCGTATCCTTGGAACCGGTAAACTCCTCGAGCATCTCATCGTTTGCTTCGCTGCCGATGCCCAGAGCCGCCTTCAGACCGTACTTATACCAGCTGTTCTGCTTGAGTTCCTCAAGCGCTTCCTTGTAATCGTCAGACGGATAGCCGTCTGTCATCAGGAAGATGACCGGCGCAAACGAAAGCGACGGCGAATTCAGGAAGCTGTTGCGGGACATTCTTGCAGACAGCTCACGGAATGCTTCACCCATATTGGTCACGCCGTCTGCGCGCAGACGGGACCACTCAAAGTCCTCGATCAGGATCGGCTCGGTATACATCCAGCGAACCTGCGTGCCGAAGGTCAGAACAGCGACCTTGACATCGGTATCCGCCTCACCGACTCTGCGGATTTCCGGAATCAGCTCCTCCATAACGGTATTGAGCTCACCGATCTTCTTGCCGACCATACTGCGCGAGGTGTCGATCAGGAAGAAGATAACAAGGCTCTTCTTCGAGACGCTGGTCGCGCTCAGCGGGTCGTCATCATCAAAATCGAGCAGATCATCCGCAGCAGATGCGACATTCTGGGAAGCAGACTTCGCCTCCTGAAGTGCATCCTTTGCAGACTTCTTCGCTGTCTCAGCAGTCTGATCTGCCGCAGCCGCAAGTCCCTGCAAGGCAGCAGATGCGGTTTCTGCCGGCTTTGCAGCTGCACCGGCAGCGGATTTCATCAGATTTGCAGCAGCTTCCTCGATTGCCTTCGCCTTTGCCTGTGCAGAGGTCTCCGCAGCGGAAGCAGCTTTCTTTTCATTGCTCATAACTCAGATCTCCCTTTCATGATATGCAAATCTATAGCATAGCATCACAGCGATGCTGTTACATCACCGAAATTGATTTGGAGTCCCTGCCAGACAGGGAAGCCCTTTCCCGGCGGGATGTCATAGAAGTCGCCGTCCGGCATTTTGACGCTCCATGTTTTGCTGGACATATTCTTGAAGCCGAGCACACCGGGTTTCAGGCGGTTCTCAACAAGCTCTCCGGCAATCGTCTGGAAGTCCTCGGAGTCCGGATCAATCTCACACTCATAGAAGACGCAGCCGAGATAGAGCGGCATACGGTTCTTGCGGTTGCTGAATTTCAGCGTTTCAAAGATTGTTCCGCACTGCGGGCACTTGAACGACTTGGAATCCGGCTGCTTGAAGTTCGAACAGAAATTGGTTCTGCCGCAGCTGCACTGGATGATCTCGGAGCGCAGGCGGATAAAGATCTTCTGCCATTCATTCTCAATGATCCGCTTGTTCGGATCGGAAATGCCGAGTGTGAAGGAGCGGATGAACGCTTCCTTGACATAATCGGGATAAATCCGCCAGAACTTGATGACATTGTCGTGGATGCCGCGGACCGGACGGTTGCTTGCGTTGTCCGGATCATAAATAAACACGGCATTCTGACCGTAATGCTTGAGCTCGGAGGATTCCGTCAGGCAGACATCTCTGACGACCTTTTCGCCCTCCATGGGATCGCCGCGGAAGAGCAGCTTGAAGAGCACGACCGCCAGCGAATATTTATCCGTCTGGACATTCGGCTTTGCAACGCCGCGGACAACCTCCGGCGCCATATAGCCGGGCTTGCCGCCGATGCCGAAGTTGCTGCCGTCCGGCGCGATGTTATCGCAGTCGCAGACGAGCACGGCACCGGTATCCATGTTGATGAAGAAGCCGCCGTCGTTCAGGTCCTGATAGCTCTTGCCGGCGCGGTGAAGCTGCCGGAAGGCATTGACGATATTGATGACCGCCGTCACCATTGCGTAAAGGCTGGTGAAGCGAACCGGCGTTTTCGTGGAACTTCCGGTCAGCGGATTGACAGACAGCTTATACGTATTGAGGATATCGACAAAGGAATCAAAGCTCTCGGGCTTCAGCTCCATGAGATAACCGAATGTACCGTCGGCAGTTTCCTTTGTCAGGTATTTCGGCCACAGGAACTTGTTGCTCGGCGGACCATCACTGATGTTATTCTGGATATTCTTGCGGAATGCCTTGGGGTTCTTCATCTTATCAATATCATACCACTTGAGCGCCCATTTCATTCCGTTATAACGGACAA
>CAMHUJ010000206.1 GCA_946188175.1 uncultured Ruminococcus sp. | reverse complement strand
CTGACCAAGATGTATGCCTTTCCGGTCACGACGACGCAGGACGGGAAAACCACTGAGGATGCAATTTTGATGACCTGCGGCGAAAAGGGCGAATGGCGTGTCGATGCAGGCATGGTGACCTCGCTTGTCAGATACATCACGAAGGCGAGAAAATCCTCCGTGAATACAGCCGCCAAGACCGTTTACAATGCGGTTTCCAGTGCGATGACTGATATGGACAGTCAGGATGTGAAGGTCAAGCTGCTCGACGGCGATTATACCTTTACCGATGCGGATTTTGCGAATGTGACACCGCAGCAGAATCTCGGCGCGTCCACGGCGAAACAGGAGCAGCTTGCACAGCTCAAATACCTGATTACAAAATATCACCCGTCTGTCTCGGAGCTCGGGATGATCAGCATCCGGATTCAGAACGGCATCTGCGCTGCGATCGCGGTGCAGAAGACATATTCCGACGGCACAGTGATCGGTACCTATCCGCGGCTTGAGGATATTCCGGACGACATGACCGTCACAGAAGCAATGCAGAAAGCAGCCGAAAGAGGCTGAGCAGATAAAACAGCCATAGAGAGATAAAAACGCGGCGTGAGACGACCGTACTGCATGTATGTGCAGATCATGATTTGAACGGAGGACAAAGAGGATGAATCATCTGAAAAAAGGAATCTGCGGCATCATTGTGCTGACGCTCTGCGCCGGTATGCTGACGGGCTGCGGAGGCAAACAGGAGACAGCAGAAACGGAAAGCACACCTGCTGCGGAGGTATCGGCGGCGTCCGATGCCGCTGCGGAATCCCTGAGTGAGGCGCAGGAATCTGCGGATGAAGCGGCTGCAAAGGAGAAGCTCACTGCTTTTCTGGAGGGCTGCAAGAATCACGATCTCGATGCGATCCTGTCCGTTGCCGATTACGGCGGACTGTATCAGGCGCTCGAGGGCGATGCGTTCGATGAAGCGCAGTTCCGGCAGAATCTGGAAGCAATGCTCTGCGATTCGTTTGAATCGTATTCTGTCGGCGAACTGACCAGCAGCTATCAGGACCTTGTGACCTTCAACGGCAATGTCAGCAGCTTCCTCAGGGAAATGGAGGAGGAGCCGGAGGTGCCCGATGATGAGGAAACGCTTCGCCTCATCGGATACGCAAAGCAGACGATGAAGCCTGCGGATAACCGCTGCGCATTCGCCGTCACGGTCAATGCGGGCGGAACGGAGACAACCGACGATCTCGTGATGCTCCGCTGCGGCGATACATGGCAGCTCGATCTCGTCACCGAGACCGCAACGCGCATCTATCAGAACCGCATGTACAACGCAGGACAGCAGCAGGAATAAGGCATTTCAGCAGGAAGCACCCTGCCGGACGGATCGGTAACGGAGTATCCGTCCGGCATGCATCGCAGCATAGATGCTGCAAATATCATCAATTCAGTATCAACTGAAAAAAGGGAGGATCTGGCTATGAATCTTGACGAATTACTGAAGGAAGCGATCACGAAACCGGAAAAGCGCTCGCTGTTTTTGCAAATGCTCATCAAAAGCGATGTGTATGTCATCTGCAAGAAGCCCGTCAAGCAGGATGAAATCAACGGCGGTGTTTCCATGGAGCTGGTGACAACGCAGAATCCGGACGGCGATATCTTTATCCCGTTCTTCACGAGCTACCGCTCTTTGCAGCAGTTTGCCAAGCGCTATGTCAACTGCTACCGCCTGAACTGTCTGCGTCTGTTTGATCTGATCCAGTCTGCCAATGCCGTGCTGAATCCGAATTCCTACGGCAAGGAGTTCTCCTCGCAGGAGATCAAGAGTATCCTCATGGTTGCGCGGAATCTGAATATTCCGGCGATCTCCATGAAGGAGGAGGAAACAATCGAATACCGCCGCAATCAGAAGGACCTCGATCATCTGATCCGCCCGCTGACGCGCTATCTCGCCAGACAGGCGAATGTCGATGCCTGCTATCTGGTCGAAATGGTGCGCGGCTGCGAAAGACCCCAGACGCTCTTTGTATTTGACATGAGCGGCAATACGCGCAAGCTGTTCTTCCCGCTCTCCAAGTATATGCAGAGCTATACCAAGTCGGGCGACTCGCTGGTGTTTATCAGTCTGGAGGAGCCTGCCGCAAAGAAAGCCGTCAAGGGAATTGATCCCTTCTATATCCGCAAAAAGCGCTTCTTTGAGCGCTGAGACCGAAAGGAGCAGACACGATGCCGCCCAAATCCAAACCGACCACAACACACAATGCACCCGAAAAGACTGCCGAGGCTGCAAAGAATACAGCCGAAAAGCAGCCTGAAGCAAAGCCTGCCGCAAAGGCAATCGCATCCGCAGCCGCTGCCGTTTCTTCTGCGGCGAATGCTGCAAAATCCGCTGCCGCCGCTGCATCTGCCGCTGTTTCTGCGGTTGCTGCACCGGCAAAAAAGGATGAATCCCACAAAGCCGATAAGAAGTAAATATCCGACATCTGATGTTTTGACCTGAAAGGAGTTCAAAATGCCGCCAAGCAGTAAACCTTCAAGCTCCCATTCCTCGAGACCCTCGTCGTCTCATTCCTCGCATTCTTCCCATTCTTCTCATTCGTCCCACTCGTCTTATTCGCATCATTCCGGCGGATATCATCACAGCCCGCCACATCATTATCATCACCCGCCGCATCATCATTCCGGCTACGGATATTCCGGCGGATACAGCTCCCGCAGCTACGGCGGGAATTCGATCCTCGGAAACTGCGTCGGTGTCATTGCGTTTGTCGTGCTGATTGGCATCATTGCGGTTGTTGCCTTCTGGACAATCAAAAACCGTGAGAACGGGCAGAATCAGGGAAACAACAATCAGATTACGGTTTCCGATCCGTCGCATCAGCCGATCTATGTTGCAGCGCTCGGCAGAGATGTGCCGTGGAATACGCAGTATGACAGCTACTACGATAAGCAGACCGACTGCTATTTCTTCCTCAATACCGATGTCGATCCGCCGATCTGGCAGTATTGGTTTGAGGGCGTATCGTCGCAGTACGGTGATTACGGCTGGCTCGAATGGGATGCAAAGGAGAGCCGCTGGTATGTCCAGACCAAGGAGACCAAATGGGAGCTCCTGCCGGAGAAATATGCATCCGATCTCTGGCATTTTGACAGCTGACATAATTTTTTAACGGAAAGGTTAGGGATGATCATGCCGCCAAAAGGCAAACCGAACAGTTCACATTCTTCGCGCCCGAGTTCTTCGGGACATTCCTCGCATTCTTCTCATTCTTCGCACTCGTCGCACAGCTCGTTTTCATCGCACCGTCCGTCGTCGCATCACAGCTACGGCGCTCCGCCCCCGCCGCATCATCACAGCTCGTCGGGCGGATTTCTGGCGGGACTTGCCGTCGGCAGCGCGATGAATCAGGCGCAGAATCAGAACAGCGGTACGACGGTTGTCCAGCAGACAATCGTCCAGCAGCCGACCATACGCAAATACAAGTGTCCGTACTGCGGCGGTCTGGTCGAGGGCAAGCCCGCCGAAACAGGGCTGCAAACCATGACCTGCCCGAACTGCGGCGGCAGACTGGAGGAAAGCGATGCCGTCAGCCAGCCGGCACCGCAGGTCGTACAGACCGTTCAGACACAGCCTGCACCGGCACCGCAGACCTATACGCGCGCACCGGAGCAGTCCTATTATCCGCGGCAGACCTTCGGCGATAAGCTCAAATCCTGCTTCGGAACGCTCATTGCGTTTGCAATCATCGGCGTGATTGCGTTCGGCGGCTTCAAGTTCTATGAATGGTATGACAGCAGACATCAGTATAATCAGCCGTATTACGATGACGGCTATTATGATAACGGATATGATGACCGCCCCGAGCAGCATGATCCGGTCTATGTTCCCGCGCTCGGCAGAGATGTCCCGTGGGACAGAGAGTACGACAGCTATTATGACAGACAGACGGACTGCTATTTCTTCCTCAATACCGATATGGATCCGCCGATCTGGCAGTACTGGTTTGAGGGTGTCTCGTCCGATTACGGCGATTACGGCTGGCTCGAATGGGATGCAAAGGAGAACCGCTGGTATGTGCAGATCCGTGAAAACAAATGGGAGCCGCTGCCGGACGGAAAGGGTACAGGACTCTGGCATTTCGACTGATACCTATGATCGGAGAACCGAATACATGATACAAACCGGAAACCCCGTGTTTGAGGAGGAGAATGAACGCCTCGCCAGCCCTGAGATCATTGCACAGGACGGCGATCTTGAGGTCTCGCTCCGACCGAAAACACTCAATGATTATATCGGACAGGATCAGGTCAAGCAGAATCTCGCGGTCTATATTGAGGCGGCAAGACGCCGCAGCGAGCCGCTTGACCATGTCCTGCTTTACGGTCCGCCGGGACTCGGCAAGACCACACTCTCCGGCATCATTGCACATGAACTGGGCGTCAATCTGCGGATCACATCCGGTCCGGCGATTGAAAAGCCCGGCGATCTCGCCGCCCTGCTGACAAATCTCGGCAGGGGCGATGTGCTCTTTGTCGATGAGATTCACCGTCTTTCGCGCGCGGTCGAGGAGATCGTCTATCCGGCGCTGGAGGACAGAGCGCTTGATATTA
>CAMHUJ010000205.1 GCA_946188175.1 uncultured Ruminococcus sp. | reverse complement strand
GTAAAGCGTTCGGAATCCGTCACCAGCGCACGTAATACTTCTGCGTACATTTAGATCTTCTCGCCCATGAGCATCAGCGCTTCCTTTGCCGCCATTTGCTCTGCGATCTTCTTGGATTTGCCGACGCCTCTGCCGATCACATTGGAATTGAGGCGCACCTCCATGCGGAACTGCTTTGCATGGTCGGGGCCCTCCTCACCGACGAGCACATATTCGACGCGCTCCTCGGGATTCTGCTGAATAACCTCCTGCAAGGCGGTTTTGTAGTCATGGAATGCCTCGGAGGGACGGTCAAAATGCTCCGGCATGAACTGCAAAATATAGGGCGTCACGGCATCCATGCCGCCGTCTAAGAACATCGCCGCAATGACCGCCTCAAATGCATCGGAGAGAATCGAGGGGCGCGTTCTGCCGCCGGACTGATCCTCGCCGTGTCCGAGCAGGAGATAATCCCCCAGCCCGATGACCTTCGCCCATTCAAACAGCGATTTTTCGCAGACAAGTGACGCGCGGATTTTTGTCAGCTCGCCCTCGGGCAGCTCGGTGCAGTGGCGGAACAGATGATTCGAGACAACAATCGAAAGTACGCTGTCGCCTAAGAATTCGAGCCGCTCATTGCACCGCAGCATGCCGCGTTTTTCGTTCGCATAGGAGGAGTGACAGAGCGCTTCGGTGAGGAGTGCTTCATTTTTGAAACGGTAGCCGATTCGTTCTTCCAGCTCCGATTGTGGTTTGACCTGCATGACGATACCCCCTTGCATATCCTTATTTTGTATTATATTGCGGATTATGCTTCCGCAGTCTCCGCCTGATCCTTCGCTTTCCGTGCGGCAAGTGCCTCTGTGATCGTCTCACAGATTCTGCCGTCCGCGCAGTTCTTCGCCTGCCGGATTGCGTGGAAGAATGCCTCGCCGTTCGAGCTGCCGTGCGCCTTGATTACAGGCTTAGCGATACCGAGCAGCACAGCGCCGCCGACCTTCTTGTAATCGAACGCATCCTTGAAATCGTTGATCTTATCCATCATGAACAGCGCGCCGATCTTGCCCGCGCCCGAGAACATTTCCTTCATCTTGCCCGCGAAGAACTTGCCGAGTCCCTCATAGAGTTTTAAGACAATATTGCCTGTGAAACCGTCCGTGACGAGCACATCGGCAGTACCGGCAGGGATGTCTCTCGCCTCGATATTGCCCTCGAAATTGAGATCGCCCGCCTCAAACAGCTTATATGCCTCCTGCTCAAGCTCTCTGCCCTTGCATTCCTCGGCGCCGTTGTTGATGATCGCAACGCGCGGGTTGCTGATGTGCATGACCTTATCCATATAGATGCTGCCCATGATGCCGAACTGCTCGAGCATTTCGGGTCTGCATTCGACATTCGCGCCGCCGTCCATAAGGATTGCATGACCGGCAGTCGTCGGCAGCAGCGGTGCCATGGCAGCGCGCTTGATGCCCTTGATTCTGCGGACGATCATTGTTGCACCGACGAGCAGTGCACCGGAATTTCCGGCAGATACGAAGGCATCGCCCTCACCCTCGGAGAGCTTCTGCATACCGAGTGCCATAGAGCAGTTCTTCTTCGCCTTGACGATATCGGTCGGCTGATCCTCCATGGTGATGATCTCCTCGGTGTGCAGGAAGGAAATGCCGTCCAGTGCTATCTCATGCTCCTTCGCCAGCGCTCTGATCTTATTTTCGTCGCCGCTGAGCACGACCTCGACGCCGAGCTCCTTTACAGCTCTTGCAGCACCTTCAAGGGGTGCGAGCGGTGCATTGTCGCCGCCCATTGCATCCAGAATAATACGCATAGCAGTCGCCTCTTTCTCAATATGATATTCGTCGTATTCTTCCGCAACGACGCGGAAATCCGCAGTCCTGTCCGGACGCGGCAGAAATGCATTTGTAATCGCTTCGGTCAGTCTCCGCTGATCAATCCGTGCTTTGCACAGAGATCGTATGGACTGTTTCCTCTGCGCCTCTCACGGAAATACGAACGCTATCCGTCCGGATCTCCAGACGGAACAATCCGCTGTCTTCTCCGATATCCGGTACACCAAGCTGATTCGTCAGTTCATCCAAAGTCGAGCCGATCCCGATACAGTTGACTGTGAAAGGGCGGCGTACTTTGTCCTCTGACAGAGGGACGATCCAATCGCCCGAAAGCGGCAGCGTAGACGGCAGCTGATCTTCCGGCATGCGCCCGTCACTGAACACGCTGAACAAAACAATGCCGTCCCCTGCCAGCCAGACCGAATCCGTGAAGATTCTGTCCGCGCAGGATGCATAATACTCCGCATCGTCACCTTCAATCCTGTATCCGAACAGCAGTTCCGAGAGCGGAATCGGCATCTCCATTGGCTTGCCTGCGACCGATATGACCGGCAGCAGCGTTTCATCCGTCCAGCCTTCTTCGGGGATCGGGACAGGCTGCAGTTCATAGATCGCCGCGACCCGCTGATCCAGTTCACTCGGCTCTGCGGGCTCCGGTTCGGATTCCGAATCGGAAACGGCATCGGTCTGTGTTACCGTCTCCGTTTCCGCCGTGACCTTCTCGGTCCGGACGGGATTTGTGTGATTCGCAAGCGGTTCATAGACGACCGAGCTGCCGCCGCAGCCCGTCAGCAGGATACAAACCGCCGCAGAGAGCAGGACATTCCGGCGCTTCATCATCGGGCACCTCCGTTTCGGTCAGTGTTCTCTGATTGTTTCATCGAGCGCAGCCAGCGCTCTGTCAGCATATGCCTGATATTTTTTCTGTTTGCCGTCCTTACCACGGAATTTTGCATCGAGCATCGGCAGGATGCCCATATTCGCGCCCATCGGCTGCAAATTCTCCTGATAGGGGTCGGTGATATAGTTTGTCAGTGCGCCGAGCATGGTTTCCGGCGGAAGAATGAGCGGCTGCTCTCCGCGGATTGCCCGCACGGTATTGAGACCCGCGAGAATACCGCTGCCTGCGGATTCCATATAACCCTCGACGCCGGTCATCTGCCCTGCAAAGCGGATGCGCGGCTCTTTGCGGAGCGCATATGTTTGATCGAGCAGCTTCGGGGAATCGAGGAAGCTGTTGCGGTGCATGACGCCGTATCGGACGAACTCCGCATGCTCCAGCCCCGGAATCATTGAAAATACGCGCTTTTGCTCGCCCCATTTGAGATTTGTCTGAAATCCGACGAGATTCCAGAGTGTCCCCTCGCGGTTCTCCTTGCGGAGCTGCAAGACCGCATAGGGACGTTTGCCGGTATGCGGATCGGTCAGTCCGACGGGCTTCATCATGCCGTAGCGGATCGCATCCTCCCCGCGCTTTGCCAGCACCTCGACGGGCATACAGCCCTCATAGACGCGGAGCGCCTCCTGCTCAAAATCATGGAGCGGCGCCGATTCCGCATGAATCAGCGCATCATAAAACGCAAGATATTCCTCTTTTGTCATCGGGCAGTTGAGATAATCGGCAGTGCCCTTGCCGTAGCGCGAAGCATAGAACGCTTTGTCCAGAGAGACACTCTCGCCGGTGACGATCGGTGCCGCCGCATCATAGAAATACAGCGATTGACCGGTCAGCGCAGCGATCGGTTCATGCAGCGCATCGGAGGTCAGCGGACCGGTTGCAATGATCACATCGCCCGCCGGAATCGCCGCGATCTCCTGATTGATAACCGTAATATTCGGATGAGAACGGATTTTTTCGGTGACAAGTGCAGAGAAGCGGTCTCTGTCCACGGCGAGCGCACCGCCTGCCTCGACGGCACATGCCTCCGCACACGGAACCAGCAGCGAGCCGAGCCGCCGCATCTCCTCCTTGAGCAGTCCGGCAGCGGAATCAATCCGCGAAGCCTTCAGCGAATTGGAGCAGACCAGCTCGGCAAAATCCGGAGAATGATGCGCCGGAGAATATTTCTGCGGCTTCATTTCATACAGCGTTACCGGAATCCCTGCCTGCGCGACCGCCCATGCAGCCTCACAGCCTGCCATGCCTGCCCCGACGACCGTCACCGTACTCACAGCGGTCTCTCGTAGCCGCAGTCCGGCTTTTCACAGACGAGCTTACCGGCTCTGCCGCCCTTCTTGAACAGCGTATTCTTACACTTCGGGCAGCGGTCCTCGACCGGTGTGCTCCATGTCATGAAGTTGCACTCCGGATAGCCCTCGCAGCCGTAGAAGCTGCGGCCCTTCTTGGATTTTTTGAGGATGATCTTCTTGCCGCAGAGCGGGCAGAAGCCCTTGGTCGGCGTGACGATCTTCTTGGTATTGCGGCAGTCCGGAAAACCGGAGCACGCAAGGAATTTGCCGAATCTGCCGATCTTGATGACCATAGGCTTGCCGCAGACATCGCAGACCTCGTCGGTCTCCTCATCCGGTACGCGCAGACGCTTGCCGTCCATTGCCTTCTCGGCGCTTTCGAGCGTCTTCTCGAAGTTATCGTAGAATTTGCGCAGGGATTCGACCCAGTCGGTCTTGCCCTGCTCGACGCCGTCGAGATCGGATTCCATATCGGCAGTGAATTTCACATCGACGATCTGTTTGAACTGATCCTTCATCAGCTCTGTCGTGACCTCACCGAGCGAGGTCGGCTTGAGCTGCTTGCCGTCGCGCTCGACATACATACGGGAGAGGATCGTGCTGACC
>CAMHUJ010000204.1 GCA_946188175.1 uncultured Ruminococcus sp. | reverse complement strand
GACTGCCGAGTGCGAAGCCGTTTTGCAGACCGCAAAATGCAGCAGTAACGAGCAGAATGCGCTGCTTTCCACCGATACCTATATGGCGGCTTCGGAGAATGTCGCCTCGGCACTCTACGGCGACTGGAAGCTGAGCCGAACCAGAAACGGCAAGCTCAATGGAACCTTGCAGTTCCGCACGGACGGCTCGCTGACCTTCAACTCGGACGGCGAAGTGCAGGAGGGCAGCTATCTGCTCAATATCTACGCTTCGACCTATGACTGGACCAATCAGAGCAGCTGGGGCGACGCTGCCATGGCCTTTCTGGACGGCAGAGTCTATCTTGCAACCTACTACGAGGAAACCCCGCGCACGCTGAAATTCACGCCCGTGATACTGCCGCCCGATATGAGCGACCCGCTGAGCGGCTCGGTCTATGAACAAACCGCAGTCCCCGAATAAAATGGAAACGCCTGCATCAGATCTTTTATCTGCACACGAGCTTTCATGTGCGGTCTGATGCAGGCGTTGATGTTATTATACGCAGGCAGCGTGAAAGCTATGTGATAGATGCGCCGTTTTCAGCCTGATTTCATAAAATCTTCAGGTTTCACCGCAGAATTCTCTCAAACTGCGCACATTCCGGCAGAAATCTGCAAAAGCTGCGGCGGTGACAGCGCGCTCACCGGCAATGATACCACACAGATTCTCAAGTTCATCGCAAAGCTCATTGATGTGCTCGGATAAATACAAGCCGCGAAGCCTGTTTCTTCGGCTTCGCGGCTTTTTTATCGCAGTGTGCGGAGATATGCCTTGGTTTCATCGGGGATGCGGCGGCTCTCGATGCATTTCTGAATCGTCTTTTTGTGCACCCATTCCGGCAGGCGGCGCTGCGAAAGATACGGCAGGATCGTTTCCGGCTGCTTGGCAAGCGCTGTCGCAAAATACCACGCGATCTCCATATTGATATAATACTCGTCCGAGCGGATTGCCGCAATGCGTTCCGGATACGCCGGATCAAACAGTTCGCCGAGGAAATGCTGCATCAGCATCCCGACCGCAAACCGGACCGTATAGGTGTGCGCTGACTGCATCCAGCGGTCGATATACGGCACAAGCTGCGCTGCCTCCTTCCGGAAAACCGTCGGGGAGAGCTGATCGCAGGTCGCCCAGTTGTCCACATAGGGCAGAAATGCCTCCACTGCGGCGATGCATTCCGGAAAGCTGCGAATCCGCGAGATCAGAAACGCATGAAGCTGGTTTTCATCAAAATAATCATGCGGCAGCGTATGCAGAAATGCCTGCACCGCTTCGGATTCCGTGCCAAGCGATTTTGCCAGCGCGCGCAGCGGCGGCGTCCGGCAGCCGAGGATCTGCTCCGGCGGAATGTGCGGAATCAGACGGCTGACAAAAACTGCATTGTCCCGATCCGCAAGCGCGCGGATCTGTTCGGTGATTTGCTGCATAAGCTGCTCCTTTATGTACGGTGCTCGCGCCGGAATACCGTCGGCGTAACACCGTTGTTTTTCTTGAACTGCCGCATGAAATGCTCCTCGTTGTCATAGCCGCAGAGCTGCGCGATATGCGAGATCGTGTAGCTCGTCGAGGTCAGCAGATCGCGCGCACGGTTCATCTTGCAGTTGATGACATCAGCGATGCAGGTCATGCCGAAGGTCTCGCGGTAGATCAGCTGGAAATAGCTCCGGCTCATATTCACCTCGGAGCAGAGCATCTCGACTGACCATTTTTCCTGCGGATTTGCATAGATTTTCTCACGCAGACGCACCAGTGCCGCATAATGCGGGTCGCTGTTTGCCGCCGCCTGCTGACTGACAATCGGACCGCCGGTCTCCGCAATCCGGATCAGCAGCGCCTTCATCAGACAGTCCGTCATTTCGCTGCGTTTCGCATTCGAGGCGTAATATTCCGCGCAGAGCTGCTGCATCAGAACCGACAGAAATGCCGTATCTCCGAAGCGCAGCAGCGTATTCTCCGGCAGCTGCAATGCCTGATAAAAGCTCTCATCCGCCGCAGGTACAAAGAGCACCCAGTCATAGAGCAGGTCCTCCGCCGCGGTCATGCGGAGCGCGGTTTCCGCGGAAATCAGCACCGTATCGCCCGATTCCGCCTGCATCGTCTCATCCCCGACCGTCAGCTGCATCGCGCCGCCGGTCAGCAGCAGCAAAATGCCGCTGAGCCCGTCCGGATGAAACACAGATTCCGACTCCCGCAGCAAGGACTGACAGCCGATCTCCAGTATCTGCATCGCGCACCTCCCATGCTCTCTGTTTCCGCAGACAATGCTGCAATCATCCGGCAGGCATCAATTCATCTTCATGATACAGCCGGCTGATCTTTCTGCCGTTTATTTCAATGAAATACAGAATCGCATCCTCTTTGAAATGCCAGACCATATCCCGTATCCTGCCTTTGCGGTCAGGATGCGCCGCAGGATATACCGCATCGCCGTACTGATACTTCGGCGGCTGTTCCAGCGGTCTGATCTGCTGCATGTCCGTTTCAATGCCGGATACCGGATGCAGGATCACGGCGCTGTTTTCCCGCGGCTGATATTCGACCGGACGGTCAAGCAGCGTCCCGCCGCATAAGGATATATCCAGACAGATTCCCCACATTTTGATTCTCCTCTGCATCCGGTTCTCATTCCGCAATGATCCGGAAATCGGTCTCATCTGGCGCGGGCGGTTCAAAGATCGCCGCAAATTTCGCAGCAAGCCCGTCATCCACATAATACGCATCCGTCTGATGCGCTAAGACCGCTGCATTCCGCTTTTCCAGACGCCGATGCCATTCCGCATCGTCAATATCCAGATAATGAAATTCATATGCGATGCCGCGTGCGCCGTAAAACTGCCGCGCTTCGCCGCGCTCCGCTCTCGTCCAGAAGCCCCAGTCCAGCACGACGCTGATGCCGGTCTCTATGATCTCAACCGATTTGCGGTACAGATATTTTTCCGCCGCAGCAACATATGCATCGTGATTCTCTCCGGCATCCTGCCCGAATAATGCAAGCGTGATCTCATCGACCGAGAGAATCACCGCACTGTACTTCTGCCGCAGCGTCTGCGCATAGGTGCTCTTGCCGCTGCATATTCTGCCGCATGTCATATATACTTTTGCCATTTTTCTCCTTTATTCCGCTGCGCCGGCAGATTCTGCACGCTGTCGCGCACGCTCGGTCAGCAGCGCCATAAGCACGAGGAAAAATGCCAGAAACAGCGGGAACATCCGCAGCCCTGCATGATCTGCAATCACGCCGAACAGCGGCGGCATCAGCGTTGTGCCGACATAGGCGCATGCCATTTGCATGCCGATCATCGCCTGCGCACGCGATTTGCCGAACAGCACCGGCGTGGCATGAATCTGGCAGGGATAGATCGGTGCGCAGCCGAAGCCGATCAGGACAAGTCCCGAAAGTGCAAAGACATCCGGCAGCGGCAGCAGCAGAAGCATGACACCGCCCAGTATCCCGCAAAGCCCGAAGCGCGTCATTTTATGGTCGCCGAAACGATCTGCGACAAAGCCGCTGAGCAGCCGTCCGAGCGTAATACCGATGTAAAATAATGAAGCGAATTTTGCAGCCGTTTTCGCATCCACACCGCGCTGCTGCACGAGAAAGCTGCTCGCCCAGAGCCCCGTCGTGCTTTCCAGTGCACAGTAGCAGAAAAAGATCACGAGCGCCTGCATCACGCCGCGCTCGCGCAGGAGCTGCTTCATCGGGATACGCTGCGCATCCTTGTTTTCCGCATCCGCCGTGCTGCGCTTCCAGAGCGGCAGCGAGCAGAACAGTATCACGGTCAGGATGATTTGCAGCAGCGAGATCGCACGGTAGCCGCCCTGCCAGTCCGCGCCGCGGCGCAGATAAAAGCTCATGATGTACGGGCTGACGGCGCATCCGACACCCCAGAAGCAATGCAGCCAGCTCATATGACGCGACGCATAATGCAGCGCGACATAGTGATTGAGCGCCGCATCAACCGCGCCCGCGCCGAGCCCGTAGGGTACTGCAAAGAGACAGAGCATCCCGAATGAACCGGAGACCGAATAGCCGAACAGCGCAATCGCCGTCATCAGCACACTGCACGATACCACAAGCCCCGTCCCGAATCGCCGCAGCAGACGGTCCGCCAGCAGACTCGAAATCACCGTGCCGCAGGAGACGATCATCGAAAGACAGCCTGCATATGACAGCGGTACGCCGAGCAGCGGCTGCATCGTCGGCCATGCTGCACCGAGCAGCGAATCCGGCAGTCCGAGGCTGATAAACGACAGATAAATGACGATCAAAAGCAATGAAAACAAAGGCTTCTCCTTTCGCTGCACGGCACCGGCAGCTTAGTTTCCGGCGCCTGCCTCGCGGGATGTGCCGAGATAGAACAAAGCAACCGTTCCCGGACCTGCATGCGCGCCGATCACCGGACCGATCTCGCCGACAACCACATGCTTTGCGCCGTGCTGATGCAGCAGTGCATCCTTGAGCGATTCCGCCGCTTCGATTGCATCGGCATGCGCAATGAATACGGTTGAATCCTTGTCGGTACATTCCGCTGCATAGCGCTTGCCGAGCTCCGCAATCGCATTCTTTCTGCCGCGAACCTTCTCGTAAACATTTAACTTGCCTTCCTTGTCCACG
>CAMHUJ010000203.1 GCA_946188175.1 uncultured Ruminococcus sp. | reverse complement strand
TGCTTCGGTTGCGGCGATGCTGCGCGCACTCGGCGGAAAGGTCGAGGAATATCCGGACGGGCTGTGCGTGTGCGGCGGACAGCTCTTCGGCGGAACGGTTGATGCGCAGAACGATCACCGGCTGGTTATGGCGGCAGCGATTGCCGCGCTGCGGTGTACAGAGCCGGTCACGATTCTCGGTGCGGAGGCGGTCAACAAATCCTATCCGTCCTTCTTTGCGGATTATGCAGCACTGGGCGGAAAATATACCGAATCTACGTAAATACTAGAGAAACAGGAGAAATCTATGGCTTCACAATTCGGAGAACAGCTGCGCGTATCAATCTTCGGCGAGTCGCACGGAAACGGCATCGGTGCACTGATCGAAGGTCTGCCGGCAGGCGAAGCAATCGACTTTGACCGGCTCATGCGCTTTATGGAGCGGCGGCAGGGCGGCAGAAATGCGCTCTCAACTGCGCGCAAGGAGCCGGAC
This sequence comes from uncultured Ruminococcus sp., assembly GCA_946188175.1. Lineage (GTDB taxonomy): Bacteria > Bacillota > Clostridia > Oscillospirales > Ruminococcaceae > Firm-04. The sequence goes on along the minus strand of CAMHUJ010000203.1, from coordinate 4,170 downwards.
AAACCGGAGTTTATCTCGGGCGTGCTGGACGGCAAAACGACCGGATTTCCTGTCTGTATTCAGATTGCGAATACGAATACGCGCTCCGGAGATTATAACAATCTTGCGATGAAGCCGCGCCCGTCCCATGCAGATTTTACGGCATATATGAAGTGGCACGGCCACGCGGATATGCGCGGCGGCGGACATTTTTCCGGCAGACTGACAGCGCCCCTCTGCGCAGCGGGCGGCATTGCTTTGCAGATTCTTGAACGCCGCGGGATTTATGTCGGTGCGCATCTTGCGTCAATCGGTACGGTGCAGGATGATGCGTTTCCGATGCTGCCGGAGCATACGCTGTTTGCACAGGTTGCATCGAAGGAATTTCCAGTATTATCTGATGAAAAAGGCGCGCTGATGCAGCAGGAGATCCTGGCTGCAAGAGAAGCACAGGATTCCGTCGGCGGCACGATTGCTTGCATGATTACGGGACTTCCGGCGGGTCTGGGCGATCCGATGTTTGACGGGATCGAGAACCGGCTTGCGCGTGTGCTGTTCGGGATTCCGGCGGTCAAGGGCGTGGAGTTCGGTGACGGATTTGCGCTCCCGGAAATGCGCGGCTCGGCTGCAAATGACCCGTTCGGCATCGATGCGCAGGGCAATATCATTACAAAAACGAACCGGAACGGCGGTATCCTCGGCGGCATTACAACCGGAATGCCGGTTCGGTTCCGCGTCGGAATCAAGCCGACGCCCTCGATTGCGCAGAAGCAGCAGACAGTCTCCCTGCCGGACGGCAATGAGACCGAAATCGAGATCAAGGGACGCCACGACCCGTGCATTGCGCAGCGTGCGGTGCCTGTTGTCGAGGCGGCTGCGGCGCTGACGGCGCTTGATGTGCTGCTCTGCGACGGCATGTTTTGATTGCATTCAGTTCAGCGGAGGGCATATGACCGGTACAGAGATCGTGATTCTCGTTATTTTGATTCTGCACGCTGCCGCCGCGTTTGTGCTCGGCGGTTTGCAGCTTGCAGGACGCGGCCCGCTGCTCAACAGCCAGTATCCGGCGGAGCAGGCGCCCAAACCCGACCCGAAACCCTATTACCGTCAGAGCGGCATCATTCTGCTGCTGGTCGGTGTGATGATGCTTGTCAATGCTGCCGCGGTTTTTCTGCACAGCAGCAGGCTGACGCTTGCGAATGCCGTGATCATTCCCGTTATTGTGATCTATACGATTGTATCAACCGCCGCGATGACGAATCAATCCAATCATCGCAGATAAAGGAGTTTTCTATGGAATTATCGGAAATCCGTCCGCAGCTGGATGCCGTGGACAATGAACTGCTTGCGCTTTTTCTGAAGCGTATGGCGCTGATCGACAAGGTTGCCGATGCGAAGCGCCGCGACCCTTCAAAGCCGCTCTATGATCCGGCACGCGAGCGCGAAATCCTGATGCGTATTCGTGAGCGGGCGGGCAGCGAATACGGCGATTCTGCGCATCAGCTGTTCCGGACGCTTCTGGAGCTTTCGCGTGCACGGCAGGCGGCACAGCTGATTCCTGCGACGAGCGTTGCGGCGCGTGTCGCGGCGATGTGCGCAAATGAGCAGACAATCTTTCCGCAGACGGGGCGCATTGCGGTCTCGGGCGTTGAGGGCAGCCATGCAGGTGCCGCCGCCGACCGTCTGTTCCCGAAGGGCGATATCATTTTCATGGACGGTTTTCCGGCGGTTGTGCAGGCTGTACAGGCAGGACTCTGTAAATTCGGCATTCTGCCGGTCGAAAACAGCGTACACGGCTCTGTCCGGCAGGTCTATGATCTTCTCAGAGAGCCTGATCTCTGCATCGTCCGCAGCGTGCGGCAGCTGATCCGCCATGTATTGCTGACGCAGAAGGATGCATCGCTCTCCGATATCAAAACGATCTATACGCATGAGCAGGCAGCGGGACAGTGCAGCCGCTTTTTGCAGAAGCTCGGTGCGGATGTTGTCCCTTGCGTCAGTACGGCACATGCGGCGCAGCGTGCGGCGGAGTCGAAGGATAAATCCGTTGCTGCGATTGCCGGTGAAGCATGCGCAAAGCTCTACGGGCTCTCCGTTCTGACCGGCGATATCCAGAACGAAAGCAACAATGATACGCGCTTTTTGTGCATCACGAAGGGTGCATCCTGCTATGCCGGTGCCGACCGTATGAGCATTCTCGTCAACTGTGCAAACTCCCCCGGCGCGCTCTATCAGATGATCGCAAAAATCTCGGCGCTCGGCATCAATATGTGCAAGCTCGAAAGTATGCCGATTCCGGGTACGAATTTCTCTTATCGTTTTTATATGGACCTCGAATGCAATCTGCATCAGGAGGGCGTCCTCGGGCTGCTCTGCGAGCTGGAGCGCTCCTGCGATTCGTTCACGCTGCTCGGAAACTATACGGAGATTGTATAAGACAAGTCCGCATTACAGAAAGGAACTTCTCAATGACCGATTTCAAAACACCATACGGACTGATCGGGCGGAAGCTCGGTCACAGCATTTCGCCGGAGATTCATGCGGCGCTCGGCAATCCGCATTATTCGCTCTATGAGCTGGAGCCGGAGGAACTGCCGGAATTTCTCGCAGATACGCGCCTGAAAGCGCTCAATGTCACAATCCCTTATAAGATCGCGGTGATTCCGCATTGCGCGCGGCTCGATCCGCTGGCGGAGATCATCGGCAGCGTCAATACGCTTGTGCGGCAGCCGGACAACACATGGAAGGGCTACAATACCGACGCATACGGTCTGCGCTGCATGATGCGTGCGGGCGGACTTTCCTTTGAGGGCGCACATGTGCTGCTGCTCGGCAACGGCGGTGTATCGCAGACGATTCAGGCGGTTGCCAAGCTCGACGGCTGTGCGTCGCTGACGGTGCTTGATTTGCAGGGCGCGGAGTTTACCTATGACGATATGCCGAAATTTTATGAGCGCACGACGCTGCTTGTCAATGCGACGCCGGTCGGCATGTATCCGAATGCGGGCAAATCGCTTGCCGATCTGCGGAATTTCCCGAATCTGCGCGGCGTTGCGGATGTGATTTACAATCCGGCGCGGACGGCGCTGCTCTTGCAGGCGGAGGAGCTCGGCATCCCCTATGCAGGCGGATTAACGATGCTCGTTGCGCAGGCAAAGCAGGCGGCGGAGCATTTCTTCGGCAATCCGGTTGACGATGTAAAAATCGCGGAGATCGGCGCCGATATGCAGCGCGATGCGGAAAATATTGTTCTGATCGGGATGCCTGGCTGCGGCAAATCCACAATCGGCAATGCGCTCGAAAAGCTGACCGGACGGCCGCAGGTCGATCTCGATGCGGAGATCGTCAAAAAGGCAGGCAAGCCGATTCCGGAGATTTTTGCCGAGGGCGGCGAGGATGCCTTCCGCAAAATCGAATCCGAAGTGGTGCGGGAGCAGGGCGCGCAGCGCGGTGTGATTCTTGTGACGGGCGGCGGCGTTGTCACCCGTGCAGAGAACTATGCGCCGCTTCGCAGCAACGGCAGGATTTATCAGATCTGCCGTCCGGTGGAGGAACTGAGCCGCGAGGGCAGACCGCTTTCGATCGGTGCCGATCTGAACGAAATGGCAGCGGTGCGCATGCCGCTCTATCAGAAATTTGCAGATGCGGCAGTCGAAAATAACCGCACGCCCGAAGCGGCTGCGGAAGAAATCTGGAGGGATTACTGTGCATATACTCGTGCTGAATGGACCGAATTTGAACATGCTGGGAATTCGTGAGCCGGAGCATTACGGCACACAGACGCTTGCCGACCTGACTGCCATGCTTGAGGCGGAGGCGGAGCGGCTCGGCATCACGATTGAATGCTATCAGTCGAACCATGAGGGCGATCTTGTCGATAAGATTCAGGCAGCCTACGGTACCGCGGACGGCATACTCATCAATCCGGCGGCATATACGCATACGAGTGTCGCGCTGCTGGATGCGGTCAAGGCGGTCTCGCTGCCGACGGTCGAGGTGCATATCTCCGACCCCGATGCGCGCGATGAATTCCGGAAGATTTCGTATATCCGGCAGGCGTGCATCGCAACCGTCAAGGGCAAGGGCTTCGCCGGCTATATCGAAGGACTGCATATCCTTGTGAATGCGGTGTCTCCGGCTGCGGTGTCTCCGACGGATCAATAATGGGGGCTCCTCGCCCCCATACCCCTC
>CAMHUJ010000202.1 GCA_946188175.1 uncultured Ruminococcus sp. | reverse complement strand
AGGATTGCTGCTGCTGGCAAAAAATCTCTATGCGCGCTATGTTGTGCCGTGGATGCCGCCCTGCATCCTGCGGACGCTGACGGGGTGGAAGTGTCCCTCCTGCGGCATGACCCACGCAGTCTATGCGCTTTGCAGACTGGAGTTTGCAGAGGTGCTGCGGCAGAATGCGATGCTTCTGTTCGGTGTGATTCTTGCGGTGCTGCGCTATGCGGAGATGTGGTGCAGTGCGCTTGGGAAGCCGAAAAAGCTGATTCCGCGGAATAAATGGTTCTGGATTGCCGTGCTGCTGCTCTGGCTCGGATATACGATTCTGCGCAATGTGCTGCATATATAAAAACAGCCGTGAGAACCACGCATTTGCATGGTTTTCACGGCTGTTTACTGATATGGAAAATCGGCATGACTTTACCGGTTTCCGAGCGCGGTGACAATACGCAGGAGCCGTTCGCGGATAACCGAACGCTGTTCCCGTGCTTCTCGGACAACGGATTCCGGCGCCTTGGTGCAGAAGTTTGTGTTGTGCAGTAACTCCTTGAGGCGGTCCGCCTTCTGCCGCAGATGCTCCGCCTCCTCCATGAGACGCATGTGCTCGCGGTCCTGAATCAGCTGCTGCTCGAGCGGGATCGAGATGCGCGCGCGGTCTGTGACTACATCAATCGCATTGCGGAAACAGCAGTCCGAGACGAATGAGATTTCCTTTGCGCCGCAGAGATATTCAAAGAAGATGCTGCTCGCGGAAAAAATCTCAATATCGAGCGTATCGAAGAAGAATTTTGCGCGGACATTCTGCGGGATATGCAGTGCCTTCCGGCTGCGGCGGACTGCCTGCAAAGCCTCCAGCACATGCGCAAATTCATCGGCAGTCTGCCCGAAATCAAGCACAGACTGATAATCGGGATATTCCGCCGTCACGACCGCGCTTTCGCAGTCGGTCAGCGCCTGCCAGATCTCTTCCGTGACAAACGGCATGAACGGATGCATCAGGCTGAGCACGGCGCGCAGTACGTAAACAAGCACCTGCTCCGCATCGGCTCTGCCGTCGTAATCGGCGCGCAGACGCACCCTTGCAAGCGGCAGATACTGTCTGCTGAATGTCTGCCGGATGAACTTCCCGAGCAGCGCGGCAGCCTTGCAGTATGTGCCGTCGTCGATTGCGGCATTGACATCGCCTGCAAGCTGATTGAGCCGTGTCAGAATCCACTGCTCCTCGACGTGCAGCCGGACCGGCAGACCTTCATACCGGAAGGCACTCGGGAGAATGCCGAGCACGAACTGCGCGCAGTTCCAGAGCTTTTCGGCGAGACGCTTCGCGGCAATGACCTGCGATTCATAGAGCACGGTGTCTTTGCCGATTGCTGCGTTTGAGAGCAATGCAAAGCGGAGCGCATCGGCGCCGTAATCGTCAATCAGTGCCATAGGGTCGAGCCCGTTTCCGCGCGCCGGTGTGATCTTTTTGCCGGATGCATCGCGCATCAGCCCGTGCAGAATCACCTGCTTGAACGGGATTTCATTTTCCATATGCTGCATCGCGGCGGCGAGCATGCCGGAGACAAACGGCGTCAGCAGATCGCTGCCGGTAATGACCGCATCCGTCGGATAAAAATATTGCAGATCATCTGTGCGCTCCGGATAGCCGAGCAGCGCAAACGGCAGCAGTGACGCCGCAAATCCGGTTTCAAGTGTATCGGAATCAGGCTGCATCGGTTTGCCGCATTTCGGGCAGTCTGCGGATGCTGCATCCGTGACGGTCATTTCGCCGCAGGCATCGCAATAGAATGCCGGAACCGGAATGCCGTTCCATGCCGGACGCGAGATGCACTGATCGGGTGCGCCGGTCAGATGTGCAAGGCAGCGTTCTGCTGCGTTTTCCGGCTGAAAACGGATGCGCCCCTCTTTTACGGCGTCCGCGGCAGCTTCCGCGAAATCCTTTGTCCGCAGGAACCACTGCTTCCGGAGATGCGGTACAATTTCCATTCCGCATCTGCGGCAGACGGCTTTTTCAATGACGGCAGGCTCGGATTTGACCAGAAATCCGCCTGCTTTCAGATCCTTTCGGATCGCTTCGCACGCCTGCTCCCAGGGCATGCCGGCATATGCGCCGTGCTCTGCGGAAACGGCGGCATCGGCGGTCAGGAGCTGAATGACCGGCAGCCTGCGCTGCTTTGCCGCAGGATAGTCTTTTGCATCGCAGGCAGGCGTGACGCGCCGGATTCCGGTGCCGCTGTCCATGGATACGGTATCGTCGGTGAGGACAGGAATCTGACGGTTCGTCAGCGGCACAATCACTGATTTTTTGATAATATTCTGATACCGGCGGTCCTTCGGATTGAATGCGACTGCCGCATCGGCAAGGACGGTCTCGGGATGCGCGGTCGTCAGGAAGAGATAGCCCGTGCCGTCCGCAAAGGGATAGCGCAGCTGACAGCATTCGCCCTCCTGCTTTGTGCGCAGAATCTCCGCTTCGGGGAGTGCCGCGCGGCATTTCGGGCACCATTCCGCGATGCAGTCGCCGCGGTAGAGATAACCGTCCTCGTATCGCTGTACGAACGCTTCTCTGACGGCATCTGCAAATGCTTCATCGGTCGTATGCCGGACGCGCTCCCAGTCACAGGAGCAGCCGAGCTTCAGCATCTGCTGCTGATAGGCTGCGGCATGATGTTCGGCACGTTCCTTGGTCTGCGCGGCAAATTTTTCTCTGCCGATCTCATTTTTCGAGGTATCTGCGCCGCTGAGCGCATGAATCTCCTCCGCTTCTGCAGAGGGAGCGGCGGAATCCGTGCAGGGCAGCCAGAGTGCGCTGCATCCAGCCATGCGCTGCCGGCGGATCAGCAGATCCTGTACAGTCAGGCTGAATGCCTGTCCGAGATGCATCGGCACGGCGGCATCCGGCGGCGGAAGGATGACGGTATACGGTATCTTCTTCGGGTCCGTATCCGCATGAAAGCTGTGATCTCTCAGCCATTTCTGCATGATGCGTCCCTCATAGTTCTCCGGTTCACAATGTTTTGCGAGTGTCCTCATACTGCACCCTCCGTCCTTTTTTTATTGCCTGTTTCATAAAGTATTCGTGCTGCAAATTATGAAAAGTGAAGAATTGTCGATTCCTTTCCTTTTCACGCTTCGTTATTCACGATTCTCTATTCACTGCTTGTCGCGGTATTCAAATAAAAATCCCCGAACGCAGGCGGTTCGCGTTCGGGGCGAATGATTGATCCCTTCTGCATTCGGGAACGCAGATTTGCATGTGAAATTGCATAATATCACAAAATAATTATAACAGTCATTCCGCGAACCGTCAAGTATTTTGCCGAATTTCAGCAGAATGCACAATGCGGCGATGCGGTTTTGCATATCCTGAACAGTTGACAAAAACGGCAGATTGTGGTACTATGATACCATAGAGAAATAATACGCCGGAATGGAAGACTAAGGAGGCATGAAAATGTTTGAACTGATGACAGCGGCGGCTGCACTGCCCATGGGAGACGATACCCCGATCGCACTGTATGCGGTGCTCGGTATTGTCGCACTCGGACTTGTGATTGCGTCAGTACTGATGAGCAAGAAGTCGAAGCAGAACGAGAACAAGAACAAGACGGATAAAAAGTGATGCGGCGCAGAATTCTTGCGCTGACCTTTGATGATGGACCGAATTTGAATACGACGCTGCCGGTTCTGGAACTGCTTGCAGAATTCAGAGCAGCGGCGTCGTTTTTCGTTGTGGGGGAGAATGTCACCGCGGAGACCGTGCCGGTTTTACGGCAGATGCTCCGGCAGGGCTGCGAAATCTGTTCGCATGCATTCTCGCATCCGGCACTGCCGCAGCTTTCGCAGACGGAGATGCTGTCGGAGCACAGCAGGACTGCCGCGCGCATTCAAAAGGCAGCGGGTGTGCAGCCGCGTTTTTTCCGTCCGCCGTATCTTGCGGTCAGTGATGCGGTATTTGAGACGATTCCGCTGCCGATGATCGGCGGATACGGCGTCCGCGATTTTGACGAGGCAGTATCCGCGGAAGCGCGAACAGATGGTGTGCTCAGGCTTGCCGCCGACGGACGCATCATCCTTTTGCATGATGCAGAGGACAATGCGCAGACCGTCGAGGCGCTGCGGAACATTCTGCCTGCGCTGCGCGATCAGGGCTTTTCGTTTGTGACTGTTTCGCAGCTGTTTGCAGAAAAAGGCATTGCACCGCAGCCGCACGCGAGGATTCTATATTCCTATGCAGAACAGACGGAGCAGTTTGCGCATGATCTGTAATATTCTGAAATCAGATGATTTCACAGCGTAAAAAATCAAATGTGTATTCAGGAGGAAAAGAAAATGGCAGTTGAAATTACAGCAAAAAAAGTGCAGGATCAGCTCAGAGCGACCTTTTATCCGGCGCTCGGAATGCTCGGCATCATGGTTGTCATTTTTATCGCATGTACGCGGTTTATCGCAAAGACCTTCGGCGCAGGACATTTTATCACGATCATTTTTTATGTGATGCTTGCGCTGCTTTTGCTGTTTCTTGCAATGCTGATCGGCAGAATCGTGCTGATCGAAAAGCATCCGGATTTGAAGCGCTTCGGCTCGACGGAGAAGCTCGCGGAGCGTATCAACACCGGTCTGCACAACAATCCGCGCTATGCTGCATACTCCGCGGACGGCAAT
>CAMHUJ010000201.1 GCA_946188175.1 uncultured Ruminococcus sp. | reverse complement strand
CACATTATTAAGGAGGTTCAAACCAATATGTCTGGAATTTTTGACACCGATACCAATATCCCGGAAAGCGAGGACTTCGCAGCAGCATTCGAGGAGGAACTGGATAAGACCTTCACGAAAAAAATCAGAAAGGGTGACCGGGTTGTCGGCATCGTCGCTTCCATCAGCGGAAACAACGAAGTCATGGTTGACGTAGGTGCCAAGCAGACCGGCTATATTACCCTCTCCGAACTGACCAGTGATACCTCTAAAAAGCCCTCTGACCTCGTCAAGGTCGGAGATGAGCTCGAGCTTGTCGTTATTCAGGTGAACGATGCAGAAGGTACTGTTCAGCTCTCGAAGCGCAGAGTCGATGAAATGGTCGGCTTCGAGAACATCCTCAAAGCCCAGGAATCGGGCGAGGTGCTTGAGGGTACCGTTCTGAGTGTTGTCAAGGGCGGTCTTGTCGCTGACAGCAACGGCGTTCACGTCTTCATTCCGGCTTCCCAGTCCGGTCTCGGCAGAGGCGCAGATCTCAATGTGCTCCTCAAGCAGCCGATCCGCTTCGTCATCATCGACGTCAACGAGCAGCGCCGCAGAGCGGTCGGCTCGATCCGTCAGGTACAGAAGGCTGAGCGCGATGCCGCAAAGGCAAAGTTCTGGGAGAACGCAAAGGTCGGTGACGTTTACACCGGCGAAGTCAAGTCCCTGACCAGCTACGGCGCATTCGTCGATCTGGGCGGCATTGACGGCATGGTCCACGTTTCCGAGCTCTCCTGGGCAAGAATTCACCAGCCGAGCGATGTTGTCGAAGTCGGCGATACCCTCGAGGTCTACATCAAGGCACTCAATCCGGAAACCGGCAGAATTTCCCTCGGTCACAGAAGACCGGAGGACAATCCGTGGGTGAAGTTCACGAACGAATATGCAGTCGGCGATGTCGTTGACGCAACGATCGTTTCCGTGACCTCGTTCGGTGCATTTGCACGCATCACCGACGGTATTGACGGTCTGATCCACATTTCCCAACTCTCCTCTGAGCGCGTCACAAATGTGAAGGACGTTGTCAATGTCGGCGATACCGTGACCGTTAAGATCACTGCAATCGACACCGAGAAGAAGCGCATCAGCCTTTCGATGCGTGCCGTCAACGAGGAGGATGCTGCTGAGGAAGCCGCAGAGGCTGACGAGGTTGTTTACTCCGACGAGGCTCCGGCAGCTGAGGAAGCTCCGGCTGAGTAATACGGCAGATTTTTGCACGGTCTGAGACTGATTCAGATTGCTAAAGGAGGACGGAGGAGATTCGTCCTCCTTTCCGTTTTTGACGGAAATCCGGTTTTCCTGACCTTTTTTCAGCCTTGACACAAAAGGCCGCCGTATGGTATGATATTTCCATACGAAATAAAAGCAAAGGGGGCTCAAGCCTTGAAAAACAGCACAAAAATCCTGCTGGTCGCAATGAGCCTGATCGAAGGCACTCTGGCGGTCGTTCTGTACAACGCACTGAACACAAGCATGCTCGTCAAGCTCATCATTGTGGCAGCGGTTGTCATACTCGCGCTGATTGCAGATGCAGCAATCATGCACAGTGTCAGCGCATCGGTTGTCAGCGACGCCAAGAAGCTCAAGGATACCGACGATTATATCCGCGCATTTGAAGCGTGGCTCAATGAGGATACACCCTTTACCGAATACATCAAGCTGACAATCACACAGCTTGAATCGCTCAAGCGCAAGCAGAAGGCGCTGCGCGTCATCCTCGACGATTCCAAGGACAGCCCGTTCCTCTCCACCGCGGATGAGGTCGATCAGTATGTTCTGGCAAACTGCAAGCGCATTCTCAACCGCGTCATGATCTATGACAAGAACGATACGCACAAATATAATATGCATGTCGCATATTTGCAGCAGGTGCTCGGCGAAAATGCACATGTCCTCTCGGATTTCGAGAATCTCATCCTTGAGGTCTCGCAGATCGGGGACGATGCAAACGCCGCAACGCCCTGCCTCAATGAGCTGACCAATGCACTGCGCAGCATGCGCAGCGGTACGGATACCGGCTGGGAACAGCCCGCCGCACAGAATGATACGACCGAACCGCCGCAGCAGATGATGATGCAGTGATACATCGTTTACAGACATTCAGGATATAACAGACGCCATGCATGGCGGGTCCCGTGAAAGGAGGGGGTTGTCCATGCGCAACACAACAAACAGAAAATGCCCCGCATGCAGCGTGATGCTGCAGCAGGTATCCGGCAGCACCGCAGTCTGCCCCAAGTGCTTCCGGCAGTTCAGCTATCAGAATACTGCCTTCCGCAGCCAGACACCGACAGCGGCAGACGAAAAAGATATGGAAAAATCGGGTACCGCGATCATTCTGCTGATCGTAGGTATCGTATTAACCTTTTCAGTCGGTCTGCTTCCGCTCGCGGTCTTTCTGACTGTCATGCTGATCAAAACCTGCAAAAAGGTATCGGAGAATCCTGCGGCACAGCCGCAGCCCGTGCGCTATGTTCCCTGCGGCAAGCAGCTCCAAACGCGCGGCGATTATATCCGCAGCTTCAGCGCAATGCAGCTTTATGATATGCCGCTCGGTCCCTACGGCGAGCGCGCCCTGCATCAGATCGAGCAGCTTGAGCAGAAGCAGCAGGCACTGACTGCCATGCTCGGAAAAGAGCACCCTTTCATCAAAAACGGCAACGAAGCCGAGACCTATATTCTCAAAAACTGCAAGCAGATTCTCTACCGGCTGAAATTCTGCGATCAGACCGATCCGGACCTTTGCAGAGCCCATGCCGATTTTCTGGAAGGCAGACTTGCCGACAATGAGAAGATCCTCCGCGATTTTGAGAATCTGATCATCGAGGTCTCACAGCTTGATCTCGATACACCGGAAACAAAACCCTGTCTGGATGTCCTCGCAGCCACGCTGCACGATGTCCGCACACAGGACGGTGCACTGCCCGATGCGGTCATGTATCATGATAACGAGCAAATAATGCTGCACCGGATGACCGGCTGAATATGTTTTCCATATGACAAAATTTTATGATACATCATCCGAAAGGAGCTAAAAAATGGCGAACACCAAATCCAAAAACACGATCTTCCTCGCGGTACTCGGTCTGCTGCTCGCAGGCGGCATCACCGGCGGCATCCTGCTCAGCCGCAACCTCGGAAAATCCAAGCAGGAAGTCTCCCGTGATACGGCTGTGACCCAACTGGAGAAGAAGCTGAAAAAAATCAGCGTCAAGAACGTTCAGCCGCACAAGGCAACCGTTGAGATCACCGGCTCCAATCTCGCAGAGGAGCTGCCGGATATCTCCAAGTATCCGATGACCGTCACCGGCAGAGGCGATATCAATATCGAGATTATCTCCTCGACCGAAAAGGCTTCCTCCGGCACCGACGGCTGGCTGAATGAAGTCGCAGACGATTTCAATGCGTCACATTATATGATCGACGGCAAATGGGCAACCGTTTCCGTCCGCCCGATTGCCTCCGGCGCGGCAATCGACTACATCATCTCCGGCAAATATGTGCCGGAAGCCTACTCCCCTTCCAATGAGCTCTGGGGACAGATGATCGCAGCCGAGAATGTCAAGATCGAAATGGTCACCGACCGTCTCGCAGGCAATACCGCAGGCATCCTGATCAGCAAGGAGACCCACAAGAAGCTGAACGATACCTACGGCAAGGTCGATATCAGCACAATCGTACAGGCAACGGTCAACAGCGAAATCACAATGGGCTATACGAACCCCTATGCCTCCTCGACCGGTCTGAACTTCCTTGTCGCAGCACTCGAGGAATTTGATCCGCAGGATATCCTGAGCACCAAGGCAACGGAAACCTTCCGCTCCTTCCAGCAGAATGTGCCGTTTGTCGCATACAGCACGCTGCAAATGCGTGAAGCAGCAAAGAACGGCGTCCTCGATGCCTTCCTCATGGAATATCAGGGCTATTACAATGCAACCGAGCTGCGCGATTATGAGTTCATCCCGTTCGGCGTGCGTCACGACAGCCCGCTCTATACAATCGGTGAAATCAGCACCGAGCAGAAGGACCTCGCAAATGCCTTTGCAGATTATGTCAAGGGCGATCAGGCACAGAAATCCGCGAAGAAATACGGATTCAACTACAAAGAGGAATACAAGGCTGCACAGTGGGACCTCAACGGCAAGACCCTTGAGAGCGCACAGAAGCTCTGGAAGACCGAAAAGGACGCAGGCAATCCGGTTATGGCAGTCTTTGTCGCGGATGTCTCCGGCAGCATGGGCGGTGCCCCGATCCAGAACCTGCAATCCTCGCTGGTCAATGCATCGCAGTATATCAACGACAGCAATTATGTCGGTCTGGTCAGCTACAGCACGAATGTTGAAATCAATCTCCCGATTGCAAAATTCGATCTCAATCAGCGCAGCTACTTCACCGGCGCTGTCGATTCCCTCTCGCCCGGCGGCAATACCGCAACCTATGATGCAGTACTCGTCGCGCTCGATATGCTGACCAAGGCACAGGCAGAGACCGAAGCCAAAACCGGTGAGCACATCAAGCCGCTGCTCTTTGTGCTCAGCGACGGCGAGCAGAATGTCGGCGCATCGCTGCGTGAGATTACCCCGATTGTCGGCGGACTGGAGATTCCGGTCTACACGATCGGCTACAACGCAAACCTCAGCGCATTG
>CAMHUJ010000200.1 GCA_946188175.1 uncultured Ruminococcus sp. | reverse complement strand
AGCCTGTTCCGGTCGCCTGCGGCTCCCTCCATAGGCTGGGCTTTCCAATTCTGGTGCTTCGTTTTTTTTGGAAGGAATCTGTCACCTATCATTGACATTCCTACACTATTTTTGCAATTCTCGGCGGTATCCTCTTGAATTTTACGGGATAATATGGTATAATAAAACGGAGTATTCATTGACATGCGGAAGGGGGCGTACAGTCTTTGGTCGGAACCGTTATTCTTATTATACTTTTTATTCTGTGCGTACTTCTGCTGCTGCCGATCCGCGCAAAGGCATCCTTCGGGGACGGAAAATGGTCTGTCGCCGTCTATTACGCCTTTATCCGGCTCTTTCATAAGGAATCGAAGGAAAAACCGCAGCCGGAGCTCCCGAAAAAGCCGGAGGATCTGCCCGAGGGCGAAGCGCCGCCGGTACCCGAACCGGATGCTGCACATACTGCGGAGAAGCCGAAGCCGAAACCGCAGCAGGACGCTGTCCCGAAGCCGGATACCGTCACTGCACCGCAGGAGCCGGAATTGCCGGAGTCTGAAACGGACGAGGATGATTTTTCAGAGCCGCTCGATCCGGAGCAGCTTGCCGATACCGTCGAGACACCGGAAATGAAGCCGGAGAAGAAACGCCGAAAGCGGAAGGCGAAAAAGGAAGAAGCTGCGGCTGAAATCACCGATCCCGACGATCTGGAGGATTTTGAGCCGGAACCGGAGCCGGAGAAGAAACCGCGCGGCATCCGCGGCTTTATCGAGCGCCTCAAGCCGCATTCGGTCTCGGATGTGCTCGGGCTTGCCGAGGACGGCTTCGCGGCACTGACCCCTGCCCTGCGCTTTCTGACAAAGCATATCCACTTCCGGCATATTAAGCTGTATCTTGCAATCGGCACGGACGATCCGGCAAACACCGCGACGCTTTACGGCAAAATCTGTGCGGCGGCTTACAGTCTGCTCGGCGCAATGCAGTGCTGGTTTGATGTGGAGGCGGATGAATTCCGCATTCTCGCGGATTTTTACAATGAGAAGATCACCTTCCGCGGCTCGGCTGAGCTGCGTATCTCGCCGATGGCGGCGATTGTTCTGGCGCTGATTTTCGGCTGCAAATTCCTCCGGCGGACAATTTGCAGATTCCGCAGGGAGGATAAAGAAGCGAAGCTGCGCGAAAAGGAATCGGCGCCGCTTCCGCAGGCATAATACAATATACAGTCAGTCTTCCGAAACGGCTCCGGCTGTTCGGTAAATCATTTTTCAGGAGGATACTACAATGAGCGAACGCAGCAAAGAGCATCCGGTGCAGGAAACCCTGCGCGTCACAATGGATGAGATCCGCGGCATGGTCGATGCCAATACCATTATCGGCAAGCCGATCAACTGCGACAACGGCACAACAGTCATTCCGATCTCCAAGGTCAGCTTCGGATTCGCGTCCGGCGGCTCCGATCTGCCGACCAAGGTCGCAAAGGATATGTTCGGCGGCGGCGGCGGTGCCGGTGTGACGATCACCCCGATTGCATTTCTGGTGATCATGCCGAACGATGTCAAGCTCATGCAGCTTTCCGTCAATGCATCCACGCCGAATGCAATCATCAATATGGTACCGGATGTCATGGATAAGGTGACCGGCTTCCTCGCAGGCAGACAGGCAAAGCGCGAGGGTGAAACCGAAGTCGTCGGCGAATGACGCTTCGCGGGCGCCTTCTGCTGATGCCGCTGTGTTCTGCGCTGCTGCTGACAGGCTGCGGTTCGGATGCCGTCAGGGGACTGACCGCAGGCGGTACGGCGGAGACGCATAATTTCCGCATTCACATTCCGCATACTCTTTATAGAGCGGCAGAGCCGGAAACAAAGCTCTGGGATGATTCCTTCCTCGACCGCAGCGGCTATATGATCTCCGTGCAGGATTTCGATTTCGGCTATGAGCCGGAGGATTTTCTCGGGCAGGAATATGCAGCCGGAGAGGCGGAGTATGAGAGCGGCGAGCTCGGCAGCCGGCATTACTGCGGCTGGACTGCGTCCGGCGCGGAGGAATGCGTGCTGAAATATGCCGCGGGAACACAGGGCAGACTGCTTTTTGCGCAGGCGACCGTTCCGAACAGAAAGGTCAAACGCGCCAGATCGCAGATGCTTGATCTGCTGGAGCATATGGAGTTTATCGGCAGACCGCTCGGTGCAGGCAGCGTCACCGCGGATTTTGCGGTGATCGACTATCCGGAGACATGGACGGTCTCGGCGGACAGCACTGCGGGCATTGTGATGATACATCCTGCCGTCAACAAGAACGGCGTGAGCCTGACCGTCAGTACGACGGACAAGCCGAAAGATTCCGCAAAGACTCTGGCGGAGGAACGGATCGAAATGACCGCGGGGCAGAAGCCGGATTTCTATTCGGAAGTCGGTGTGACCGAACGGAAAGTGCTCGGATACGATGCGTATGTCGCAAGGCTGCGCTACGGTGAACCGGAGGATGAGTACGGCTGCGTCATTCAGGATTATGCATATATCGAAGCGCCGCAGGGCGTTTGTGTTGTTTCGATCTATTACGGCGACCCGGGCGCGGAGGAATTCCTCGCAGCGCTTGGTACGATCAAGCTGACGTTCAACGGAGAATAACATGGAAAAAATCAGAATTCAGAAACTGCTCTCGGATGCCGGATACTGCTCGCGGCGAAAGGCGGAGGCGCTGATCTCGGCAGGCAAGGTCAAGTGCAACGGGCATCCGGTGACGCTGGGCGATAAGGCGCTCCCGACCGACCTGATCACGGTCGCCGGAGAGCAGGTCTATATCCCGAAGAAAAAGGAATTCCGCTATATTATGATGAATAAGCCGCGCGGCTATGTTACGACCCTGTCCGATGAGCAGGGCAGACGCTGCGTGACCGATCTGCTGGAGGGCGTGGATACGCGCGTCTATCCGATCGGGCGGCTCGACCGGAATTCCGAGGGGCTGCTGCTCTTTACGAATGACGGCGCCTTCGCAAACGGCATTATGCATCCTTCGCGCGAGGTCGCAAAGACCTACCGCGTGACGGTGCGCCCGCCGGTCTCGGAGGAGCAGCTGACGGAAATGTCCGCAGGCGTGACGCTCGATGACGGCTTCAAGACCGCTCCGGCGAATATTGTCACGCAGGTCACGGAGCCGAACCGCGTTGTCCTGATGATTACGATTCACGAGGGCAAAAAGCGCGAGATCCGCCGGATGTGCGATGCCGTCGGGCTGGAGGTCGCGCGTCTGCGCAGAGTGTCGATCGGACCGGTCAAGCTCGGCATGCTCAAGCCGGGTGAATGGCGCGACCTGACGACAGAGGAGCTGCGCGCCCTGCGCACGGCAATCGGAAAGTGAACTTATGGGAGAATATCTGCATTTTGAGGTGATACCGGAGACCGTGCAGCGGAAGGACAATATCCTGCACGGCGTCTGCGGTTACTGGCAGGGAAATCCGGTCGTATTTATGTATGACGCATCCTGTCAGGATATCATCATTCCGGAGAGCTTAGAGCCGGTGTATCCGGCGATTGAGGACGCAGTGATGCGCTTTCTGCGGCAGACCGGCATGATGCGGTGACATTTTTGAGGAGGACATACGATGCAGCAGACAAATTCGGTTCCTGTGAAAAAATCGGCACTATGGGGCATGCTTTCCGCACTGGCAGTCTGGCTGCCGGTGCTGCTGGCGGATGTCTTTGATGAATATGTGCTGCATGCAAGTCCGGCATTTTCGCTGCCGATCTTCTGCGCGGCGCCGGTTGTACTGACGGTGCTTTATGTGAAGCGGCGCAGGGCGGACGGTGCGCGCAGGCGGAATTTTGCGGTATGGCTGCTCTGCTATGCCGCCGTATTCACGCTTGTCTGGCTGCTGATCTGCACGGAAATCAATACGTATGATATTGCGGTCATTGTGCCGCAGCATCAGTTCGGGCGCGGGCTGGATTTCAACGGCATCGAATATGCGTGGTTCGGGATTCCTGCGCTGTTCCTGTTTCTGCTGAATATCGGCATCTATCATTTCAGCCGCTTTATGAAGCGCGGACTTGCACGTACCAAGGATGATTCTCTCTGAAAGAAGGAAACAAAAAAGGGAAAGCTGTTCGCTTTCCCTTTGAGTTGAGGTCACATACTGTGACTGTGCTGTTTGATTGCAGCGCGTGCCTTATTGACAATGGTTTTGTCGTTCTCGTATGTGAGCATGTTCGTGGCGCGGGCAATATCCACCCAGCGGATTTCCGCGATCTCCTCCGCCTGCGGCACAAAATCATAATTGCGTGCCAGCGCGAGAAAATAGACGACGATCTTCTGCGTATCCCGCTTGGGCGAATAGGAGACAGTCTCCCGAAATGTCTGATCTAAAATGACATCCAGTCCGGTTTCCTCCTTGATTTCGCGTTTCGCGGTTTCGAGCTCCGTCTCATCACCCTCCACATGCCCTTTGGGAAACGACCAGTGACCGCTGTTGATATGCTTGATCAGCAGTATCTCGACATTGCCGTGAAACCGCCGGTACACGATCGCGCCGCATGATTTTTCGTGCAGCATTCCAAAGTTCCTTTCATTGGTTTTGCAACGGGTTGTTGTTATCTAATATTATAACACAAACCGTTTGATTTGTAAACACCTTTTTGACATGTTTTTTGTAATTGGTAAAATATTGCGGTGACTTTTTGCCGCAGATACATATTTATTC
>CAMHUJ010000199.1 GCA_946188175.1 uncultured Ruminococcus sp. | reverse complement strand
AGTTCCCTTGCGATCTGCGGAATCAGGTCTGTGAAGTCCACATCCGGGTGCTTGTTCTGCATCAGCGCTGCGATATACGGAATGTCCGGTCTGCCGCGGCGGTCAAGTGATACCTGATACGCCTCCTCGATCGTATCGACCGATGTGATCTCCTCGACCGGGTTCACCGTGCGCCGGAAGAAAATATCTGCCTTTTCGTATTGCTCGGTCTCGCTGTCATAGTTTTCAAGAGACTCCAGAATCGGATAGTCCGCATCCTTGCCGAACAGCTTGCGCACCGTCGGTTCACTCAGGCGCGTTTTATATTCGGTCAGGAATGTGTCATATTTCTCATTGAGCTGATCACGCAGCGGTGTCAGCGCTTCGTCCGGGCAGTTCGTTTTCTGCTTGTCCAGCAATTCCCGCGTGATCGTGCGAATTTCGATCAGGGCTTTCAGCATTGCCAGATTTTTCTTTGTCAGCTCGCTGCCTCTGCTGCCCTTGACCTCCTCCATCCGGTCGCCGGAACGGTAATAGACCTTGCCGTCCTTTTCGTGGAAGCAGTCATCCTTGCCCCACGGCTGGATCAGACCGGTCAGCGCCTTTGCCGCCTCTGCTCTCTGCCGCACCGTGACCTGTGCGCGGAGATTGCCGATCGCGTCGCGCAGCTGTTCTTCCAGCGGTTTGTCTTTATTCGGGTCACAGGTCAGACGGTCAAAGTACGATGTTTTCCGCATCGAGCCGAGTACCATCTGTGGGTTTTCGACGAAATAGGAGTTGATGCGGAGACCATTCGGGTCTGTTGCCAGATAGCACCAGTCGGGCTTGGCCTCATGTGCCAGCAGCGGCGCTTCCCGTTTTTTCAGAAAGATAATATCCGCGGTGACGCCGGTTCCTGCCTCTGCAAAGGTCGTATTCGGAAGCCGGACCGCGCCGATCAGCTCTGCCTGTGTTGCCAGATATTCGCGGATGCGCGGGTTCTGCTTGTCCATTGTACCGCTGGATGTGATGAACGCGACCACACCGCCCGGCGCAACCTTGTCCAGCGCTTTTCGGAAAAAGCCGTCATGAATCAGCCAGTCCTGGGTATAGTCCGGGTCATACATCTTCTGTTCTCCGAACGGGACATTTCCGATAACCAGATCAAAGCTGCCGTCCTGCAAGCCCGACCGCTCAAACGGACAGTTCATGATCTTCACATTCGGGTTTTCGCTTTGCAGCCGCGCCGCGATCTCCGCCGTGATGCTGTCGATTTCCACGCCGACGACACCGGCATTGCCGATGCTGTGCGGCATTCTGGTGATAAAGTTTCCGGTTCCACAGGCGGGTTCCAGTATCCGGGAATCACGCTGCAAGCCCATGCTCTGAATCGCCTGATACATCGCGTCCACAACGATCTGTGGCGTGTAATGGGCGTCCGTCACTGTTGCGCGGATCGCCGCATACTGTTCCTCTGTCAGCAGACGCTTCAGCTCACGGCGCTCATATTCGTATGTGGTCTTGCTCTCATCAAACACATCGCCCATGCTGCCCCAGCCGGAATACCGCCGCAGCACCATGTCGGAATACTCCCTGCTTGTTTCGCTGCTGCGCCGCTTGTCATACAGCGGAATGCCCGCTTCCTCACAGTCGCGCAGACGCTTCAGCTCCCGCAGTGCAAGGAGATTATCGCGCACCTTCTGCCGCGGGTTTGCCGCATACGCGATCTCCGGCAGATCGGGAACCGGCGGCATCTCTCCCTTGCCGTGAATCTCCTCATAGGCTTTTCTGCGACCGCGCTCTGCGATCGGTTCTCCGCGGTATTCACATTCCCGTGCCCAATTCTCCAGCTCTCGCTGAATCTCCTCCGGGGAACCGTTATCCGGATAGATCACTGTCAGCTGTAATTCTGTTCCGTCGGCGAAGGTCTCATTGACAAAGCATCTGAAACGGTCCTGCTCGATGCTCAGATTGCCGAGTCCGTGTTCTTCGGCAAACTGGTTCAGCACGGAGCGAAGCTCCGGGGATTTGTCATCGGCGGCAGGCATGACCGGTTTTGTGACCGGTGCTGCATCTTCTTCCGACGGAATATCCACCTCATTTCCCTCGGCATCATAATACCGCACCAGTTTTCTTCCGACATCCCGCGCATTCCGCAGATTTTGCAGCATCGCTTCCTCCAGCTCATGCTGTAAATGCCGGTCGAAATTGCCGTTTTCATCCACGCAGCTCTGATACAGTGTCCCATATGGCGGCACACCGTCGAGCTGGAAGGAGAGGATTTCCAGCCGATGGTTCTCATGGTCGAGCAGGAAGCAGAAATCCGGGTCGTGCATCAGGTCGCCCTCCTGAATGTAGAAGGTCGTCCATGAATACTGATCGCCGCCGTGAAACTCAACAGCCAGCGGTTCAAAGCCGGAATCCTCACCGTTCGGATCTTCGTACCGTTCATATTCGTGCTTTCCGCTTGCAATATCCGGGTACATCTCGCAGAACATCCGGTACAGCTGTTCACTCCGTGACCGTCCGCGCCGAGCTGGTACCTGCTGCGGTTCTGCTTCCGGTTTCAGCGGTGCGTCGGTGTGAACGGTCAGCGTCTGAAAGGGACTGTTCCGGTATACCTCCTCGCTGAAAACGCCGCTTGTCGGAAAATCGCTGTCATATACTTCAACCTTCTGTTCCTGTCTGTTCAGGACCGCATAACCGACTGCCCGTCCGCCCCATATCGCTTCGTTTCCGGCATCCTGTGCGGCTTCCAGCGTATCAAAGGCTTCGCCGAACTGAATCTGATGCTCATTGTCGTTCAGAATCAGGACAAAGTTTCGCTCCTGCTGAACTGCTTTCGGCTCGCTGTGCATCGTCAGGCTCTCTGCTCGCTCCGCAAACCGCCGCATATCCGCAGCGAGCTTCTCACGCTGTGCCGGGTCGTAGATATTATATTCTTCTTCGATCGGGAAATCTCTGTTCGGTGAATAACTTACCGCTTCCACGATACCGTGACCGCGATAGGAATAGGTCACAGACTGCGACTGACTGGAATAGTTGTCTCTGCGTTCGTGACCGTCGCTGTCAATGCCGCCCTCGTATTGAGAATAAGTGTCTGTCAGGGTAACACTTTCAGAGGCGGCAAGGTCGATCGTGATGCCGGATTCCGGAAGCGTGAATGACAGGTCAGCATCCTGTTCCGGCATAAAGTCCGCACCGAACCGTTCTGTCAGATATGCGACCGATGCACCGTTCAGATAACACCCGTTCTCCTGAGCTGTCTGAATGACCTTCTGCACATCCGCAAGCACCGCGTTTTCGGACAGACGCGCATAGAATACCGGTGTATTGGGTATCTGCATATTCGTTTCGCCGGTATCTTCAAAGGAATCTGTCCGCGCTGCGACCTTGATCGCATTGAAACCTTCGGGATTACCCGTAAACTGGATATCTATCAGGTCAAACCTATGTGCAAGGAATTCCGGCATGACCTCAAATCCGACCGGCTGCACATAGTACGGCGTTCTGCCGCTGCCTTCGGTCACAACGATCACATCGCTGGTGCTCATGGAATGCCCGAAGAAATCTGCCGGATGATCGGTATTGAACTTCTCAAACAGCGCGTTCAGCTTCTGCTGTACGGTATCTCCTTCAATGTCGCGCAGATCACCGGAGTATACAAGATCATAATCCTCTTGCGTCAGGTGCGCGTACTTGTTGGATTCCAGACTTTCCCAGCGGTGCAGATGATGCTCCTCACCGGATTTCATCTGGTAGATCTCGTATGTAAACGCGGGTTCCGTGCCGGTGACTGTGAAACCCATTTCCTGCACGCCGTGCAGAACGATCTGGCTGTTCACCATAGTAAAATCGCGGAGGATCAGGTCATCTTCAGTGTCACTGTCTGCCAAAAGGAGATAGCCCTTGTCCGGTTCAAAATGAACTCTGTAATTGAAAAGCTCCTGCCTGCGGGCATCGGAGATCGGATAACGGGCATTGTTTTCGTCCGGCAGTGAAAGGTAAACATCGCGGTGATGGTCGAGCGCGTCATAGGCTTCCATGTTCCCGGCAATATCCCACTCATACGCTTCTTCTGCCTCACGCTCTACATCACGATGCAGCTGTGCTGCCTGCCGCATAAATTCTCCGATCTGAAGCCAGCTGTAGGAAACGCTGAACGGATGCTCTGAATCCGGTTCTGCCGTGATCACCAAACCGTCAGCATCCTTGCGGATCGCAAACTCTGCCGCCTCAAAGGTCTCATGATCGGAGATGATATATCTGCTCTCGTCAATAAAGTCTGCTGCGACACTTCCCGCATACTCACCGTTATCCAGGATGCGGTGCGCGATATCGTCCATTTCATCGCGGGCGACCAGACGGTCAACGAACATCGGCATATTGTCCTCGTCCATGATATACCGCGCAGGTGCAGATAACTGCAATGCAGTATCCTGCGGCTTGTAAGCATCGATCCGCGCAGCCGATTCATCTGTCAGCAACGGATGACCGCGGAGTGCCTTCAGCTGTTCGGTGTAACGCACACGCTCATGATCGTCCAGATGCTCCACATCCTCCAGATAATACAGCGCGTTGTCTACTGCGTCATCAATGTCCGCTGCGGTCACATATTCTCCGCGTTCGATCATGCCGCGGATTTCTTTTGCCGCCTGCATCCATGTGTACTGGTAATGTCCTTTCTTGTCCGCGGAGATGATATGGATGCCCTTGCCGTCATAGCCTACA
>CAMHUJ010000198.1 GCA_946188175.1 uncultured Ruminococcus sp. | reverse complement strand
CGAACGCATTCAGGGACAGCAGCGCGGACAGGAATGTCTGTGCGATGCGCAGCTCTGCCATGTTGTAGCCGAAGGTCACGGAGGTCGTGCCGTCGAGCTTCTTCTCCGCGGAAACCGTACTCTCGGTGATCCAGCTGAAATCCACGTCGAAGTCGCCGAGATTGTACTGTACGCCGCCGGGCATAGAGGTCTTGCGGACCTTGTCGTAAAGCGCACCATAAGACGTGCGGACGGTATTGATGATCTCGCGGATAATGTTCAGCGGGATCAGGGCACCGGTCTCGTTGGTGCTGATCGCGTCGCCTGCACGGAACTGCGGATCAGACATACGCAGCGCCTC
Organism: uncultured Ruminococcus sp.; assembly: GCA_946188175.1. Lineage (GTDB taxonomy): Bacteria > Bacillota > Clostridia > Oscillospirales > Ruminococcaceae > Firm-04. The sequence goes on along the minus strand of CAMHUJ010000198.1, from coordinate 4,366 downwards.
GACCCTTGCGCGAAGCTCTGCGGGAATGGGCGTGCCGTGCATCCAGTAGTTACGGAATGCCTCGCGGTACTCGACACTCTCCAGAACGTTGTCAGAGCGCTCCTGCGGGCTCTGTACGGGGTTCTGCGCGAAGCTGGCAACAACATCCGCATTGTGGCGCTCAGCGCCTGCAGGGGGCTGCTGACGCTCCTCGACGGGCTGACCGCCCTTCTCCTCGTTTTCCAGCATAGCGATCTCGGAACGGGTCTCCTCGATCTCTGCATTCAGGTCCTCAAGCTCATCTGTCAGAGAACGGACTTCTGCTGCATCAGTCGCTGCCTTGCAGCGCTCATCGAGCTTCTGGAGACGCTTCTGCAGTCTCTCGAGCTTCTTCTTCAGAAATGCAAGTCTCATTTATTTTTCCTCCTCATAAAGAAATATTTGGCTTTAGCAAGCTCCACATCCGCACCGTCCGGTGCTTCCCGCAGCGATGCCCGTGCCTTCTCCAGCTCACGCTTCACACTTTCCAGTGCGCTGGCGTCGCGTGCCGAAATGGATGTGCTATCATACGCGGGGAATGTGACCGCGCTGATCTCAAAGATCGTTCCGATTGACGTGATATGACGTGTGGGGTGATCGGATTTCAGATTTTCCCACTCGTAGCCGTCAATGGTGAACATGAAGGACATCTTGTCGATGTCGCCGCGCTTGATCGCGGAATACAGATCCTGTGCCTTCGGGCTGTTCTGAATATCCAGACCCGCCGTGAAGGTCAGACCGAGCGAGTCGGTCATGATCTGCATGGTGCTGCTGCCGTTGTTCTGCCGTGAGCGTGCATAGACATAGCTGGTATCATGGTTCAGACACAGGCGGACGTCACGCAGATCGGTTTTCTGCAACGCGCCGGAGTCGATCACCTCATCACAGAAACCGAGGTCAGTCCGGCTGTTCAGCACGACCGGACGCCCGGTGACGATACCGCTGCTGTCCTCCTCGCGCGTCTCAAATGCCGCGTCAAATGCGCGTTTTACAATTTCCATTATGATCCCTCCGGTTTGTTCTGGTTCTTCCATTCGCCGTCACTGTTCAGCGCCCAGATCTCGCCTGTGCCGATCACATGACACAGTGAACCAAACGCAATGGTAATGCCGTCAAAGGTTTCCAAATCCTGCAGATCCGTTTCCGCATCCGCCTGTAATTCCATCCACGCTGTGTCATCCGTTTCCATGACCATCTGATTCGGCATCTGTCTGACTGCCATCGCCGTCAACCTCCTTCTGCTTCTGCATGCCGAGCTGGTATTCCTCGGCTTTGTCTGCATTGACCCAGTTCAGGCTCATGTATCGCTTTCCCGCCAGCTCCGGCAGGGGACGAAGCCCCAGAGCTGCACGCTTTTCATTTTCGTACAGGGCACCTGTCGGAGAAAGCTCCTTGATCATTTCCAGCGTCTGCCCGACGCTCAGGAAGATCAGCTCCTTGGGGAACAGCTCCACGCAGTTCCCGAACGCCTTTTCCCTCTCTGTGAACAGCGCCTTTGTAAATGCCTGCGATGCCGCGATCACGATCGGCTCCAGCGTCTTCTGGTAGAACGCCTCATACTGTTCTTTGGTGTAATCACCGCGCAGGATGCACAGCGGAACACCAAAATGCCGGAGAATTTTGTCGTCAATGAATTTCAGCGTATCGTCATCCACGAGCTGAGTCGTCCGCTGGAACGGCACGACCTCGGATTTCAGGTCAATCGGGATGAAGCCCGACTCGCTGTTTTGCAGCATTTTGTTGAACTTCTCGATCGCCTTTTTGGTTTCCTCCTCGCCGATGATCGTGCCGTACTTGACCAGACCGTTGACCGCATAGCTCGCATCCATCGCCTTAGCGACGCCCTGTAATAGCTTGTGGTTCAGTTCGAGCGTTTTCAACAGCGCCTCGTGGTTCGGCTGACCGTTCACACCGCCGCCCATGAATTCATTCACGCTGTAGTTATAGCGGATGTGGATCACATCCTTGTACGGATAGTTCGTTTCATAGCCGTTCGCAAAGCGGAAATGTACATACAGCTCTCCGGTAGGGTCCTGCAGGAAATCGACCTGCGCAGGCTTGATCGGATACAGCGCCTCGTAGGAGCGCCGTGTGATCGTCTTTCCGCTGGCGTCCGTATCCGTCCACTCGGAATAGACCGGAATGATAAACGCATTGTAATTCAGCAGGAGCAGCCACATAGTTTTCTCCAGAAAATCACAGGTGGACATCAGCGGATTCGGCTCCCGCAGGACTGCCGCGACGGTGCTGCTCCTGACTGGTACAGGGTCGCTGTCGATGTAGCGTATGTGTGACGGATTCAGCTTCTTGACCTCATCCACGATGCATTTGATCGCCTGCTGCACGACGTCGGACGCATAGATGTTATCGCCGAACTGCGAATACCCGGGAGACCACCCGTCAAGGGAAAGCGCGTATTTCGCGCCCTTCGGCTTCCTGTGAAAGATCTTATCAAAAATGCCCGTTGTTCTCACCTCACTTCACTAGCTTTACAAGCTCAGAACGGTATCGTCTGTACATCTCGTAGACGATGCTGAATGTGACAGCTCCGTCGATTCTCATACCGGGCTGTCCCTCTACCTTAACGATCTGGCAGTTGCCATTGTTATCCACTTCAAGTGCGGCATTTCCGAGACACCAGATGTCAATCTCGTTCTCGTTATAGTTGACCCGCTGTGATTTCAGATCATTCTCGCAGAGCTTAACAGCGTTGGACAGCGTCTGCTTTGTCTGGAGCACGAGCTCGCAGTCAAAGCCGTATTCCTCCATACGTCGAAGGAACTCCTTGGAAAACTTCACATCATACCCGCACTTATAGAGCATGATGCCGAAATCCTTATAGAGCTGATAGAACCAATCGGCTACCAGTGTCAGGTCGATGTCGCTGCCCTCGCAGATCGTGAGCCTGCCCTGACGCGCCCATTCCACATACTGTGCGCCGGCTTTCTTGTCGTCTGCATTTTGCAGCTTGCCCTCCGGGATCCAGTAGTGCTGAAAAATATACTTGACGGGGTCATCCTTGCGGAGCATGAGCACCTTGGCGGACGTCATGTCCGTCGTTTCGGACAGATCGACCGCGCCGAGGCATACCGTTCCGCCGAATGTCTCGATCTCGAACCTTGCGTGATACCGGTAATCGTCCGGGTCGAGCCATGCAATAGCCGAGGCTTTCTTGATATTGAAGTCCTTGCAGAGGACATACACGCGGGTCGTCTTGTCCTTGCGTGCCTTATCTACGAAGTCGCGCAGGTTGCCCCACTTCTTGATGACGCCGATCGCAGGATTGGATTTTGCCATGCCAGGCTGATACCGTTTTCATCGGTCTGCCAGATCTCCTGCTCGGTATCCTGCGTGTAGAGCCACGGGAGCTGACGCTTTGCCGCTTCGGAGTCGTCCTCGCCCTTGATGATCTGGGTGTACTCGGTTCGTTTCCGGTCGAGAAATCCGTCATTGACGAAGCCCTCGGAGCCGAAAATGTAGATCCTGTACACCTCTTTCGAGGATGTGGACTGCTTGATCGAATTGTAGATATCGCTTGCCGCCGCAAGGCTCCACGCCTCATCAAGACCGGCAATGTCAATGTTCCGACCTTCACGCTGCTGCGTCTTTTCGCTCATCTTGTAGATGTTGGAGTGATTTGCAAAGCATTGGATACCCTGCTGATTTCTCCATGTATCCACAGATTTCGGGTCGATGAGCAGGCGCATGGTGTCGATCGCCTTATATGCCAGACTCGCCGTACCGTCGTCCATGCCGGAGCAAACGATGTCTGAACCCGGCTCTCCGAGGATCAGATCCGTGAGCATGAGCGCCGCGACAAGCTCGGTCTTACCGTTCTTACGCGGGATCAGGAGCAGGATCTCCTGAAAGCGGTTGACCCATCTGCCGGTGTCGAGCGACCGTATCTTGAAGGAGTAGATCACCTCGATGAATGCCTTCTGCCAGAGCATGAGCTTCATCGGCTTTCCGTAGTACGGCGCCTTTGTCAGCTTGATGCAGCTCTCAATAAACGAGATCCGTATCTCAGCGTCACGGGTGTCATACCTGTACTGCGGATCATCCAGATCGCGCTGCGGTATTGCAGCAGCCAGTTACTCATTCTGACGCTCCGGGCGTATATGATCGAGCTGGTAATCCTCCGGCAGCCTTGCCGCCTGTAGTACACAGATACCGGATTTCGTTTTGAAGGTGCAGACCTCCGGATCACACCAGCGTTCACCGCAGTACTGTTTCAGGTTCTGCGCCGCTTTCAGGGCTTTGGCGTCGCTCATCATATAGGTTCTTCACCTCCGAAACGTAAAAAGCACCCGTTTTGCGGATGCCTCATTGTTTTATTCGACTTAAACCG
>CAMHUJ010000197.1 GCA_946188175.1 uncultured Ruminococcus sp. | reverse complement strand
AGCACTGTTTCGACCAGCAACAACGGCTCCACTGAGAGCACTGTTTCCACGAGCGCAACTGTCTCTACGGAGAGCACTGTTTCGACCAGCAACAACGGCTCCACTGAGAGCACTGTTTCCACGAGCGCAACTGTCTCTACGGAGAGCACTGTTTCGACCAGCAACAACGGCTCCACTGAGAGCACTGTTTCCACGAGCGGCACGGTTTCGACTTCTGAGACGAATCCGAACAGCGAGACGACTCCGAAGGTTGTTACTTCCTATAAGTTCACGTTCGAGCCGCCTACCCGTGTGAACTACTGGTCGCACGATACCCGCACCTTCAAGGACAGCAACGGACTCAAGGGTCTGGCAGCTTCCCTGACCGTGACCAAGTTCTACATCAACGATGAAGGCTACTTCGTCAACGAAAAGGGTGTTGAGCTTGTTCATGTGAAGTACGATGCAGCGACCGGCGAGATTCCGGGCGGTGTCAAGCCGTTCGAGACCAAGACGCTCGATGCAACCGCTTACACGCATCCGAAGGAGACTGAGGACGGACCGAAGAAGGTTTGGGAGAACGAGATCAAGGCACAGTTCGGCGAGAACTACACCGCAGAGCAGGAGCTCAAGGCAACACATGCCAACAAGTATCCTGTCAAGGCGTACTACTTCCCGGCTGAGCAGTCTGATCCGGACTTCAACATCAACAACGGCGAACCGGTCGAATTCGGCGAGTTCAAGATCTATATCGGCGTCAAGGGCGATGTCAACCTCGACAACGTCGTTTCCGCTGAAGATCCGCAGCTCGTTCTGACCTACTACACCGAGAAGGTTCTTGCCTTTAATGACAGCGCACTGATCAATCCTGAGAAGAAGGTCGATCCTGAATTCGAGGGTGAAGACGGTCTGTGCTTCTATCTCGGTAACGTCGCATTCAGAGACAAGGACGGCAAGCAGGTTGATCCGCCTGTCCTCGATGTCGAAGACGCGCAGAATATCCTCAATTACTATACTGAAAAGTATGTCACGCTGATTGATACGACTACATGGGAGTCGATTGTCGGCTATGACCTGATTGATGAATTCTACGGCGGCGTAAAAGAAGGATAACCCAAGTTTGACCCACGCAAAAACGGGCAGAGCAATCTCTGCCCTGCCCGTTTTTTACAGAGAAAAGGAGTGTTTCGATGAGAGCTTTGAAAAAGGTGATCGCAATCGTAAGCAGTATGACTGCTGCGGTTGGATTGGCTGCAAGCGCAGTGAGTGTCCTCGCTTTTAAGCAGGTTGACCTCGGTGACCGCGCTTCCGAGCTGAAAAACGGTGTAACAAACATTATTGCAGATGAGGTATATGCAGAACCCGGTGAGACGGTTTCTTTCCGCGTTATGCTGAAGAATAATACGGGTTACGCTCCGAGCGGTATCTCCCTGACCTATGACAGCGCGCTCACGCCTGTCCTCACTGAGGACGGCAAAAAGCCCGATCTGACATGGGGCGACGCAAGCTACGGTCTGACCAAAGGCGGAAGTATCAATTTTGATAAGCATTTGATCGGCTATGCTTCGTCCGGTACGGATAACTGCGAAAGAGACGGTGCAATTTATACCGCAAAGTTTGTTGTTCCGGAGGATGCAAGGGAGGGTACGGTTTACCCGCTGACGCTGAACGTTGATAAGTTCCTCGATGCAAAAACCGATCCGGTTGCGTATAACGCTGTCAACGGCTGGATTCGTATTCAGCTTCCGGCAGCGACGACAACCACGGCTACTTCTGTTACGACGGTGACGACGTCCAAGACGATGGTCAGCTCTGAGCCGACCACCAGCAAGTCTGAAAGCACGAAGATTTCTTCGAGCACGACGCCGACCGCCACTGTGACCACCTCGATCCAGACCGATGTCTCCACGGTGTCCAACACCAGCAAGACCGACCGTCAGGATCCGGGCAGCGAGCCGACAACGGCAAGCCGCGACAACAGTGTCACACAGACGACCAAGAAGCCCGCTTCCAGCAGCACGACCACAACCGCAACCAAGACCGGTGATGCCGGTGTCGGCGTTGCAGTCGCAGGTCTGATGCTTGCCGGTGCAGCTGCTATGATCTGCAAGCAGAAGAAGGAACACTGATCCTTTTCTCAAATGATCTGAAAATGAAAACGGAGAGGCATGCGCTTCTCCGTTTTTTCTGTTCCGTGACAAAAAAGGCTTGTGTTTTTGCGCCTGCTGTGGTATAATAATAGCAGCAATCAGAAACGGAGGCACATATGGCATCTATTTGGAATCATCGCATCAGCATCTCTTTATTCGGCGAGGCGGAGGGTCCGGCGATCGGCGTCGTGCTCGATAATATTCCGCCCGGAGAGTATGTCGATATTGAAGAATTGGCGCGCTTTATGACGCGCAGAACCCGCTCGGTCTTTCTGCCGGACGATCCCGCACATCAGCGTGAACAGCTTGATTTTCCGCAGGTGCTTTCCGGACTGATCAATAACCGGACAACCGGTTCGCCGCTCTGCGCGTTTCTCAACAATCCGCGCGGCATGCAGCAGGTTGATTATCAGGAGCTTTCGCATCTGGCGCGCCCCGGTCACGCAGACTATACCGGTGCTATGCGCTACCGCGGCTTTGCGGATGTCCGCAGCGGCGGGCATCTATCCGAGCGTATGACGATTCCGCTCTGCTTTGCGGGCGCAGTCTGCCAGCAGATGCTCGAGCGGCGCGGCATTTATGTCGGTGCGCAGATTACATCCGTCCACAATATCAAGGACAAGCCGCTTTCCCCGACCGAAGTGACGCGGGATGAGCTGCTTGCGATCCGGCACCGCAGATTCCCCGTGAACAATCCGGCGCAGGGCAAAAAGATGCTCGCGGATATTCAGAATGCGGCAGCAGGCGGCGAAACGCTCGGCGGCACGATCAGCTGCTATGCGGTCAATGTGCCTGCCGGTATCGGCTCGCCGATCTTTGAGGGACTCGAAAATTCGATTGCACAGCTTGTCTTCGGTATTCCTGGCGTCCGCGGTCTCGAATTCGGCGACGGCTTCCGGACGGCGAAAATGACCGGCAGCCAGTGCAATGATCCGTTCTATGTGGATGAGCACGGGCATGTGAAAACGCAGTCGAATCATCACGGCGGCATTCTGGGCGGCATTTCCTCGGGTATGCCGATCTGCTTCAATGTGGCGATCAAGCCGACGGCATCAATCGGGAAGCCGCAGGCAACCGTCGATTATTCCGCAATGACGAATGAGGTGCTGCAAAGCGCAGAGGTTTCGCATCCGTGCCTTGTGCCGGAGGCGGTCCCGAGCATTGAAGCAGCAATGTCGATTGCACTCGTTTCGCATATGCTCGATTATCCGAACTTTATCTGACCGTAAATTACAGCAGGGGAGGTGCGGCGCATGAAACCGGAAATGCGGCAGGATGAACAGCAGCAGTATGATCTGCCGGGGCAAATGGCGTTTTTTCCGGATATGGAGCCGGACCCTGCACCGCATATTCTGCTCCGGAAGCCGATTCCGCCGCCGGAGCTCTCGCAAATGGAGGACTGGCATTTCTGCATCATCATGAGCGATGTGCTGATGCGGTTCGACGGAAAGCTGCCGGAGGCATGGCTCTTTGATATCATGGTCGGCGGCAAGTATCTGAGCAATTTTCTCTATCATGATGCGCTCGGCTCACTGCTCGAAACGAAGGCGGTCGAGCGGACGACGGAGCATGATACGGATATGATCGTGCTGACCGAATCCGGCAGGCAGAATGCGAAGAATCTGCGCCTTATGGTGCCGAAGATTTTTCGGGATCAGGTGCATCTGACGGCGCTGCGCTGCGTCGCAAGACAGAAGGCACTGCGCGATCTGAAGATCACCTACGAGCCGGATGAGAAGGGCTGCAAGCTCTGTCTCTGCTGCATGGATCACGGAACGGAGATGTTCTTCCTGCGGATTTCGACGCCCTCGCGCGATGTCGCGGAGGAGCTCAGCGAGCGGATTCTGCGCAATCCGGCGCGCTTTTTCGGCAAAATTATTGATTTGGCAATGACGAATGAGGAAGAACCGTTTGATTTGACGGATAACTGAAAAATGCTTGCAAAATCGCCGGAAGTATGCTATAATAACACTTGATTGAATGATGAAAGGGGATTCCCAATGAAACTGATAACCAAAATCGCAGTGCGTCTGACCGCTGCTGCGTCCGCGGCGCTGGCGTTTGCCGTCTGTGCATTTGCAGAGGGCGAGGCTGCCGCAGCTGAGGCAACGCCGCAGATGACGACAAGCGCAATGCTGCTCCAGCTCGTACCGTTTATCGGTGCGCTGATTCTGCTCTATTTCCTTCTGCTCCGTCCGCAGCAGAAGCGCGAGAAGGAAGCACAGGCAATGCGTGATGCAGTCCGCATCGGTGACGAGGTCTGCACGGCAGGCGGCATTGTCGGTATTGTCCTCAAGGTCGAGGATGAGACCGTCGTGCTCGAGACCGGTGCAGAGCGCAACCGCATCCGCATCAAGAAATGGGCGATCCACGAGAATATCACGCAGATCGAGGAGCGCAAGCAGGCGGAGAAGGAACGCAAGGCTGCCCGTTCAAACGGCATTGCAGCAGCCGCCGCAAATAATGACGGCAAAAAGAAGAAAAAGTCTGAGGACTGATCGCAGGCGCCTTCCGGAAACGGAGGGCGCTTTTTTATTGTCAAGAAAACCACCGGCTCAGCCGGTGGTGAACAAAAGCTTTAGCTA
>CAMHUJ010000196.1 GCA_946188175.1 uncultured Ruminococcus sp. | reverse complement strand
CCTGACGACCGATATCAACAATGTGCAGATGGCATTCATGATGCTGATTCGCATGGCAATCCGCGCACCGCTGATGCTGATTTTTTCGATTATCATGGCGTTTGTTATGGGCGGAAAGCTCGCAGGTACGTTTGTTGTTGTCATTCCGGTGCTGGCGTGCGGTCTGCTGCTGATCGGCAAATTCGCGCTGCCTGCATTCCGCAGAGTCTTCAAGAAATATGACCGGCTGAATGAGTCTATTGAGGAGAATGTCCGCGGCATGCGCGTGGTCAAGGGCTTCTCGCGCGAGGAGTATGAGAAGGAGAAGTTCCGCACCGCGGCGGAGGATATCTGCAAGGATTTCACCAAAGCCGAGCGCATCGTCGCGCTGAACGGTCCGATCATGCAGGTCTGCCTGTATTTCAATATGGCGTTTATTCTCATGGTCGGCTCGAAGATCATCATTAACGGCGAGAGCACGATCAATGTCGGCGAGATGTCCTCGATGCTGACCTACGGCTTCCAGATTCTCATTCAGCTTATGATGCTCTCGATGATCTATGTCATGATGACGCTTTCCGCGGAGTCTGCAAAGCGTATCTCCGAGGTGCTTCAGGAGGAGCCGGATATCCATAATCCTGAAACCGCCTGCGAAACCGTCGCCGACGGCAGCATCGTCTTTGAAAACGTCAGCTTCAAGTATTCGCAGAAGGCAAAGAAATTTGCGCTTTCGGATATTGATGTGCAGATTCCGTCCGGTGCGACGGTCGGCATCATCGGCGGCACGGGCTCGAGCAAATCGACCTTTGTGCAACTCATCCCGCGGCTCTATGATGTCACCGAGGGCAGAATCAAGGTCGGCGGCGTCGATGTCTGCGAATATGATCTCCATGCGCTGCGTGATGCCGTTGCAATGGTGCTCCAGAAGAATGTGCTGTTCTCCGGCACGATCAAGGAGAATCTGCGCTGGGGCAATCCGGACGCGACTGATGAGGAACTGATCGAAGCCTGCAAGCTGTCGCAGGCACATGATTTTGTCAGCGCGTTTCCGGACGGCTACGATACGATGATTGAGCAGGGCGGTACGAATGTCTCCGGCGGTCAGAAGCAGCGTCTCTGCATTGCGCGCGCACTGCTCAAAAAGCCGAAGATCCTGATTCTCGACGATTCCACAAGTGCCGTCGATACGAAGACCGATGCCTTTATCCGCGAGGGATTCCGCAAATACATCCCCGATACAACGAAAATCATCATTGCACAGCGTATCGCATCGGTGATGGATGCGGATATGATCCTTGTCATGGAAAACGGCAAAATTGCTGCATCCGGTACGCATGACGAGCTGATGCAGAGCTGCGACATCTACCGCGAGGTCTATGAGCAGCAGACGAACGGAGGTGACAACGATGCCGCGTAAGCAAATTTACGGCGAGCAGAAAAAGCCCGCCGAGGCATTCAAGTCCCTCAAGCGCCTGCTCGGGCTGCTGCGGCAGTTCTATCCGAAGCTGCTGCCTGTGACGCTGGTCTGCATCCTGTTCTCCTCCGGTGCGTCGGCGATTCCGGCTGTCTTTCTGCAAAAGGTCATTGCCGATATTGAGGTGTTCTCCAAAACCGGCGACTGGGAAGCCGCAAAGGCTGTGATCTATCCGAAGGTCTATGTGCTGATCGTGCTCTATGTTGTGTCGATCATCTGCATGACGCTCTGGCAGCAGCTCGTTGCGATCATGACACAGGGCTTCCTCAACAAGATGCGCTGCAAGCTGTTCGACAGCATGCAGAATCTGCCGATCCGCTATTTCGATACGCATAAGCACGGCGATATCATGAGCCACTATACGAACGATATCGACACGCTGCGCCAGATGCTCTCGCAGGCACTGCCGTCACTCGTGCAGGCGGGCGCGGTCGTGGTGTTCGTCTTTGCGATCATGCTCTATTACAGCTTCTGGCTGACGCTGATCGTGATTCTCGGTATTGTCACGATGATGACCGTCTCGAAGAAGATCGGCGGCGGTTCCGCAAAGTATTTCATCCGGCAGCAGGCTGCGGTCGGCAAGACCGAGGGCTTTGTGCAGGAAATGATGAACGGTCAGAAGGTCGTGCAGGTCTTCTGCCATGAGGAACAGAGTCAGAAGGACTTTGATACGGTCAATGATGCGCTCTATGAGGATATGTACCGCGCACATGCCTATGCGAATGCACTCGTTCCGATCATCATGAACATCGGTAATGTGCTCTATGTTATTATTGCGACAATCGGCGGCGTGCTGCTGCTGACCGATGTGCCGAATCTTTCTTTCTCGGGTATGCCGATCTGTCTGTCGATTGTCGTGCCGTTCCTCAATATGACAAAGCAGTTTACCGGAAACCTCAATCAGGTCACGCAGCAGATCAATGCAATCGTCATGGCGGTCGCCGGTGCGGACAGAATCTTTACGCTTATGGATGAACAGCCCGAGGCGGACGACGGCTATGTCACAATGGTCAATGTGCATACCGCGGCGGACGGCACCGTCACCGAGGCGAATGAGATCACGCACGAATGGGCATGGAAGCATCCGCATACCGCGGACGGCACGATCACCTATACGCCCCTGCGCGGCGAGGTCACGCTCGACAGCGTCGATTTTGCCTATGAGGAGGGCAAGGATGTTCTGCACGATGTCACGGTTTTTGCAAAGCCCGGTCAGAAGGTCGCGTTTGTCGGTGCAACGGGTGCCGGAAAGACGACGATCACGAACCTCATCAACCGCTTCTACGATATCGCGGACGGTAAGATCCGCTACGACGGCATCAATATCAACAAGATCAAAAAATCTGACCTGCGCCGCTCGCTCGGCATCGTTTTGCAGGAGACAAATCTCTTTACCGGTTCTGTCATGGAGAATATCCGCTACGGCAGACTCAACGCGACCGATGAGGAATGCATTGCGGCGGCAAAGCTCGCTGGCGCGGACGATTTCATCACCCGTCTGCCGGAGGGCTATGATACGCTGCTGAACGGCAACGGCGCGAATCTCTCACAGGGGCAGCGTCAGCTCATTGCAATCGCGCGCGCTGCGGTCGCAGACCCGCCGGTCATGATCCTCGATGAGGCGACATCCTCGATTGATACGCGTACCGAGGCAATCGTGCAGCGCGGCATGGATGCGCTCATGAAGGGCAGAACGGTCTTTGTCATTGCACACCGCCTGTCTACGGTCAAGAATTCCGATGTGATCATGGTGCTTGACCACGGCAGAATCATTGAGCGCGGCAGCCATGATGCACTCCTTGAAAAGAAGGGCACCTACTATCAGCTCTATACCGGTGCGTTTGAGCTGGATTAACGGAGGACTGGATATGCTGGAAAAACTCTTGCAATTTGTGCTGAAGCTGCTGCCGAAGCCGCTGAAAAATCTCTGGGATAAATACGAAAACATCTGGCGCTACTGCTACTACGGTGCGTGGACGACGGTGCTTTCGTATATCACCAAGTTCGCCGGAATGTGGATATTTGAGCGGCTCGGGATGCCGATTGAGACACATGCGGTCGCAAATGCGGCGAATACGATCATTTCATGGATTATCTGCGCGACATTTGCGTTTGTCATGAATAAGAAGTATGTGTTCTACAGCGAGTCGAAGGAAAAAGGCGATCTCCTGCACGAGATTCTGACATTCTACGGCGCAAGACTGACGACCGTACTGATCGAGGTCGGGCTCAATGAGCTGCCGGTTATCTTCAACTGGGGCAAGACCGGCGTGATCGTGATGATCCTGATTTCACAGTTTATTGTACTTGCGGTCAACTATGTGTTCAGCAAGCTGGTTGTGTTCCGGAAAAAGAACGAAACAGCTGCGGAATCATAATGATTGGTTTTATATGAAGAAAAGCCGCTCAATCAGCGTATGATTGAGCGGCTTTGTTTTATCTTCGTATAAACATGGGGTCTGGGGATAATATCCCCAGCGAGGGGTCTGGGGGCGCGCAGTCCCCATGATCAATCCGCCGGAGGCACATCTGAAAAAGATGTATCCGCTTCGCGGATATTATTTTGTAATGAGGGAAGATGCCCCGCTGCGCAGGGGTCTTCCCTCAATCTCCTATCTTCCCGAGCTGGAACGCAGGAGCGTTTCGATGCCTGCGGGCATCGACCAGAGGCGCCGCCCTTGACCGCATTCTAAAACCTATCGTATCTGCGCACTTTTCAGGTTTTTGTTTTCAAAATTGGGAACTAAAAGTGAACTTTGCAGCGTGGAGAAGGGCATCAAACCCTCAGTAAATCATTGAAGAAACCGTCGATTCGCTCATCAACCAGCTTGCGTTCTGCGGAAAATGTATGCTGATACACGGATTTCAGAACACCGTTGCTCGACCAGCCGCCGCGCTCCATTGCGTACTTATCAGGAATGCCGAGCATCAACATGACCGAGGCGTTCAAATGTCTAAAGCATACAAAAAGGATATATTGTGAAAATTACGAAAATACATCAAAAATCCCGCTTGCAAAGTTGGGAGATGGCCAGGCCTAAGAATGCGTTATGTGCTGATCCTGACATTACTACCATATAGACTCCTCTAAAGCCGCTATTGATTGTTCAATGGTGGCTTTTCTTCATGAGCTATTTACCGTTACATTATAAAGTATCAGTGTACTAAAGTGTATTATTAATTTCATTCTTCTGAATCTTTTCAGGGAATAGTAATGTATAATCATCTTGTAAAATTGCATTTGTAAGTTTTGCTAAAGGACGCCT
>CAMHUJ010000195.1 GCA_946188175.1 uncultured Ruminococcus sp. | reverse complement strand
GAACATACGACTGCGAACCGGACGGCAAGGGCGTGTTCTATCTTGGAAACGGCGGAATGGCAAGACTGCTGCCCAAAGATCAGCGTGAAGATGATTTCTCCGATTACGTCGGAATCTGGCAGTACGACAGATGCACGATCCAGATCAGCGAGCAGAGTGAAGGATATCTTGTGACAGTTCGCTGGGCAGACAGCGCATCCGAGGACAATATCTGGAGCTATTCGTGCAGCGGCATGTCAGACAACACCGGTCTGGAATGCACGGGCGGCGGAACACTGACACATATTGTCACGGCAGAGGACGGTGCCGAAACCCGCACCGCAGTATACAGCGACGGCACTGCATTTTTCCGTCAAAAAGGTGGCAGACTGTTCTGGTCTGACGGCAAGGAAAACAAAGGCATGGAAATGGGCTTTGAGAAGATCGGATGATCACAGCGGAGACTGGGCGCTTCTTATGCTGAGTCAGAACCGTTCGCAGACGATAATGACTGAAAATGTTATGAAACATACCTGAACTTCCCGAACGACAACGCTGAAAACGGGCGCCGGAACAGAACATCACCGACGCCCGTTTTTTCATCTTAACAATTGACTGGCGAGTCTTGGTTTATAAAGCACCGTGTTTTATTTAACGCATACGTTAGACGGAGCGGCTTGATTTATGATGATGATAAGAAAAGAGGAATTCGCCGCTGTGGTGAATCCCTCTTTTCATATTTATTCTGTTGTGCTGTTTTCGGTTACGGGGTCTTTCACCGACTGATTATAAATCGGCATCAGAATGAACAGCAGGAACACGATGCTCGAAAGCGCCGCGAACGGGATCGCAGACCACGGAATCACCTGATTCTGGAGTGCATCCGCTTCGCCGCCGTTCAGCAGGGCTGCCATATTGTTATTGATATAATGCATGATAACCGGAACCCAGATATTCTGCGTTTTCAAATATGCATATCCGAAGAAAATGGCGATACCCACGCAGGTAATGATCTGGGTGACAAATGCCTGCAAGCCGTATTCGGTGGTATAATACATAAAGTCAGCACCGATATGCCAGACGGCCCATACCAGACCGAGCAGCAGCACGCCGCCGCGCTTGCCCCATTTCTTCTGCATGATCGGCTGCAAATAATAACGCCAGCCGTATTCCTCGCCGAAAAAGGCGATCCACACAAAGAAGAAGTTGATCGGAAGGATCATAAAGCCGAGCCATGTTTTCATGGATGTCAGAGCCGTTCTGAGTTCATCCATGCCTTCATGTGTGGAGGCAGCAGCATCTGATGTAACGACGCTGATCAGGATTTTTGCGGAGAGAAGCAGGATGAAGGTGATGACAAGTATGATGCTCCAGACAATGTTTTTCCGCTCAAGGCCGGCTTTTTCCCGCTTTTCTTTGCCGCATACCCAGAAGAAGATATATGCAACAATACTTCCGATCATGACCGCAATGCTGGAAAGCATCGACCAGACATCCGAGCCCGGTACGCCTTCGACCAGCGGATCCATATGGATGAACAGCGAGCAGAAGTTAATCACAATCATGACAGCGGTTGTTGTCAGGACGGTGATATAACCTGTGAGCGGAAGCGGTTCATTCTGCTTGCGGAAGATGAGCTTGCCCAGGATGACGCCGCATGCGGGATACATCATCTGCGCATTGACAAAGCAGGTGAGGTCATACCCTTTTTTCAGCCCGACGATCATGAACAGATTCATGATCGCGGTGACGCCGTAGGCAACAGCAATAAAAATCCATAGTTTCTTCTTTGAAGATGCTTCCATATCGTTTTCTCCTTCATTTTCAGATTGTTTGACGAGACAGCTGCCTGTTTTCTTATTATATATCATGTAGTACAAATTGTCAAGAAAGAAACCGCTTGACAGGCGGGGGATTTCGTGACGCTATTTTTATGGAGGGGAAGACGCGGAACAATTTACTCTTACGCATCAAACATATAAAAAAACAAATGGCGCGAATTATTCGACGCTTGCAACCTTGACCCGTAATATGATTTCTGCCGCAGGATCACAATGATCCAGCGGCAGTTTCCTTTTCGTATCAAACCGGTTATATTTACTTGATATGTAACATACTCCTTATACTATAATAATTATATTCAGAGGTGGTATGTATGAAACCGGAAATCAGAAAAATCGTGACAAGAAGCACATTGTTCTTCGGGATCCTCGCCGTCAGCACAGCAGGGATTCAGCTCGCATCATGGCGCAATGCGCAGAATGCACCGGATGCCGTCACTGCATCGGCAGCGCAGTTCCCAGTCATTGTCCTCGATGCCGGACACGGCGAATCAACTTAAACATAGTTGTAAAACAGACGCAGCGTCCCACAGGGCGCTGCTGTTTTTTTCGTATATTCGTTAATTTTAGCATCATCCATCTTCTCGGCGAAAATGATAGTCAAGTCTATCAATCCGTAAAGAGACCGCGTATACTCATTTTCGGGGCTCCCTAATCTCTGAAGTTACTGCGAATTGAACAGTTCAAACTCCCATATATATGCATTCGGATTTTCCTTGAATTTTTGCAGATCATCAGGCAGCTCAATAAAATCATCCGGGAATGTCCGTTTGCCGAATACCCATTTGTAGTCTTCTGACAAACCTCTATCAGTCCTGAGTGGATCTATCTTGTTTTCATAATGTATCTGATCCAGCATCCAGATGATTTCCCGCAGCACTCTCCCAAGAGTAAGAAATGTGTTTTCTGTATAATAAAAACTCTCCCATTCTATGTGGCTGTACTGTTGCTCCTCTTTGTAGGGTGCATTGTTCCGCTGCTCTCGTTTTTCGATATCCCAGAAACCGGTTTCAAGATCCCACTGATAACGGTTTTCCTCCGGTACACAGCAATAGCTGAGCAAACAGCTGCACATTTCCCTAAGCGCAGTCTGTGGAAACGGCATGGAATTATCATATCTGGTATAATGTGTACCGCCGTATCGGTTGATGATCTCGATCCAGCTCCGCATTACAGGGGCAGCATCCCAGCCGTCGAAATGGAATATGGTAATTTGTTTATCCGGGGGATAATCGGGATCGTAGGAAATAATCCGTCCGGTCGCCTTTTCTTTTATGGTTGCATCAATGTAAACATCAAGTCCCATACCCAATCTCCTTGTTCTGAAATACAGGTGAAGCAAACGCGGTTCAGCCGCGTCACGGCTGGAAATCTATCGTCAGACGCGCAATGCGCTGAATGTGTTAGTACCTTGTGCCTTGATATGTAATTCCCCCATTCTCATCAAACTCAATGCACGTTTTTTGGTCCCAATCGGTAATATTTTTAATTTTGCCATTTTCGTACCATCCAAAAACTTTCCCTACTAATCTACTATTTTTCCAAAACCTATAGTTGTCGACCTTGCCCGAATCATAGAAGCGAACTTCTTCTCCGTCTCTCAAACCATCTTTATAATGCAAATAATAAATCAGGTTCAGATCGCCCCGTTTTTCATATACCACGCCGCTGAACATGCCTCTGTAATAATCATCATAATGCTCCCCAGGATAGACCATATATTTTAGGTAATTCATGGTGACCTCTACAGGGTCAATCCCATCATACTCTGTTCCGTGTTCAATCACATAATCCCTGGATAAGATCGTTATTACTTTATTTTCAATTAAGTAGTCAAGGGAAAATTTACTCGGATCAATCGGGTTCATTTTTCTCAGCCCTCCTTCAAATCGTCCGGAATCGCTGCCTGTCGTATGACGCACAATGCGCTGAATGTGTAATGGGGCGGGCTAATGCCCGCCCTATTGCTTTATTCTGTTGCAGGATATTTGCCTTTCGGTGATTTCTTGCGTTCGCAATTAAAAAATCTCTTATATACAGCATCACCCTGTTCAACAAGATTCCCAGGAGGAAGCTCAAATTCAAAATCAATATGTACAGAACCATCAGGAAGCAAAGTATAATACATTGTTCGCCATGCTTTTTCTTGCCCAAATGTTTCCACATATGCATTGTACAACGATCCTGCTATTTCTAATAATTTAACGAACACCTCCATTTCTTCAAAAGTATAATGTTCATACCTTTCCCCAAAAAAATCTTGTGTACAGATTACATCTGTTTCCTGCTCTACAAAAGCAAACCAAGATGACGCTGACCCAGGTACGGCATCAGCATAAAAGCAAATTTTTTTCCACGGCACAGGAATGATGCTGACGAGAAACTGACCGAGTTCTGTTTGCAGGGCTTCGATTTTCTCCATGTTTTCAAGTTTTTCCATGCGTACCTCCTCATTCGGTTGCTGGATATTTGCCCTTCAGACACTTATATGGAACACCGAAAAAACGTTCGTGCATTGTATCATGCAGCTGAACGATATTTCCATCTGAAAGCCCATATTCAAACTCAATATTGATTGAACGATCAACATTCAAAGTATAATACATCTCAGACCATATTTTATCGTTTCCAAAGCTGGCAAGATATGCCAGATAAAGAGCTTTTGTTAATTCCATCAGTTTATCAGTAGTATCCCATTTATCGGTCGGATACTGCTCGTAGCGTCTCCAGAAAAATTCTCTGGTACAAATCGCTCCAGTATCTTTCTCTTCAAAGGCATACCATATTGTTCGGGTTCCGCTTTCACATTTCGCATAAAAACAAATCTTCTCCCACGGCACAGGAATGATGCTGACGAGAAACTGACCGAGTTCTGTTTGCAGGGCGTCGATTTTCTCCATGT
>CAMHUJ010000194.1 GCA_946188175.1 uncultured Ruminococcus sp. | reverse complement strand
GTCTTTTTATTTATGAAGCTGAGGAAACTGTTTTCCGCTGCTGCGGCAGCTGTGCTGCTGTGTACAGGCAGCGGATTTGTCATGCCGCAAAGTGCATGTGCTGCCGTGCCGGTCACGTTCTCGGGGATTTCGGGGCTGCCGTTTGCAAACGGCGATCCCTTCAAGGGCGTCGATATCTCATCCGTGATTGCGCTGGAGCAGAGCGGCGTCAAATTCTATGACCGCAGCGGAAAGGAACAGGATATCTTCAAGACACTTGCAGACGCAGGCGTCAATACGATCCGCGTCCGCATCTGGAACGATCCGACCGGCGCGCAGAATCACATGACATACGGCGGCGGTGCCAATGATGTCGCATGCGCGGAGAAAATCGCCAAGCGCTGCGCCGAAGCGGGCTTGAAGCTCTTTGTCGATTTTCATTATTCGGATTTCTGGGCAGACCCCGGCAAACAGCGCGCACCGAAGGCATGGGAGAATTATTCCGTCAGCCAGAAGGCGGATGCGATCTACCGCTTTACCGGCGAAACGCTCAAAAAACTGAAAGCGACCGGCGCAGACATCGCTATGGTGCAGGTCGGCAACGAGACCACCACCGGTATGTGCGGCGTATTGCTCGAGCAGGGCAACTGGGGCGACGGCATCTGGAAGGACCTCACGAGCCTGTTCAGCGCAGGCGCAAAGGCAGTCCGCGAATTTGATAAAAATGTCCTTGTCGCGCTGCATTTCACCAATCCGGAAAAGGCATCGAATATGGATTATCTTGCGAAGATGCTCATGCAGAATCATGTCGATTACGATGTCTTTGCAACCTCCTATTATCCCTACTGGCACGGCACGCCAGACGGGCTGAAAAATACGCTGACGAATATCGCAAAGACCTACGGCAAAAAGGTGCTCGTCGCGGAGACCTCGTGGGCAAACAGCTTTGAGAATAAAGACACCGGCTCCAATACGATCTCCTCGCAGAAGGACCTCGGCAATTATGTCAGCTATCCGGTCGGTGCGGACGGGCAGCTTGCGTTCCTCGAGGATTTGTTCCGCGCGGTCGCTGCGATTCCGGACGGCAAGGGCATCGGCGTTTTCTACTGGGAGCCCGCGTGGCTTGCGATCAATGCCGACGACAATCAGCGGAAACAGCTCTGGAATCAGTACGGCGGCGGCTGGGCAACGCAGAATGCAATGGAATATGACGCTGATGCGAAATATTACGGCGGAAGCAGCTGGGAGAATCAGGCGCTGTTTGATGCCTCCGGAAAGCCGCTCTAATCGCTCTATGTCTTCAACAGCGTCCACGGCGATACGGTCACGCCTTCCGTAACAAATTCAGTCAGTCCGGATGCATCCGATGAGAATTTATTGCAGAATCCGGATTTTGAGCTGGATAAAAAGGCGACGCAGAATCCGACCGGCTGGACGATCACCGCTCCGCCCGCGGACGGGCATATGGATGTCCGCAAGGAGGATGCGAAAAACGGCGAATATGCGCTGCACTGGTACAGCAAATCTTCCTTCAAATTTGCAACGGCAAAGGCGTCGGTCAAGGCGCCTGTCTCCGGTACCTATGAATTCAAGGCGAGCTTTCAGGGCAATCCGGCGAGCCTGATCAAGGTCGGATTGTATTCCGACAGCGACAGCCGCTTCATGACCTTCAGCCCGACCGGCTGGAACAACTGGTTTGCGCCGCCGATCACGGTACATGCGAATGCCGGCGAAAATATTGATGTGATGATCAGCGTGAACGGGGAAGGGGAGGCGTTCGGCTCTGCGGACGAATGCGTGCTCTGCTTAAAGGAAGCAGATCCGGTCACGACCGCGCAGACGACCACGACGAAGAAAACGACCCCGACAACGACCACCACCAAAAAAACAACGACCACAACTACTGCCAAGAAAACCACCACGACGACAACTACTACCACCACAACGACAACTGCCGCAACGCCGCCCGCAGCGCAGCCGCAGATCAACCGCGGCGACTGTAATTGCAGCGGCATCGTCGATGTCTCCGATGCGGTGCTGCTGGCGCGGTTTGTCGCGGAGGATTCCGGCGCAAATATGTCCGGTCAGGGGCTCCGCAATGCAGACTGCAATGCAGACGGCGAGATCACAAGCGAGGATGTCATTGCGATCCTCCGGAAAATTGCAAAGCTCGAATGATACAGATGCCCTTCTCCGTTCGCTTCGGGGAAGGGCATTTTTTGCGGTATTTTCCGCTTTTTCCGGTATCCGGCAGACGGACAGATTCCGGCATATACGCTGCCGGAAAGACGCGCTCCGGCGGTTTTTCGCAAAAATCAGGAACAAATCAGCAAGAATCAGTCATAAATACTGCGCGAAATCGCTTGCATTTTTTCGCAATATATAGTATAATAAAAACTAGCTATGAGCGCGGTTCAGCGCACAGCAGAAAGGAAGATTACGAATATGGACGATTTGCTTCGCAGACAGCTCCAGATTCACGCCTGCAAGATCCGCATGGGCATCATTGAAGGCGTGTACAATGCAAAATCCGGTCATCCGGGCGGCTCGCTCTCTATCGCGGATGTGCTGACGTATCTCTATTTTACCAGAATGAATGTCTACCCCGATCAGCCCGATCTTGCAGAGCGCGACCGCTTTGTGCTCTCCAAGGGCCACACCGCACCGGCGCTCTATGCAACGCTGGCAGAGCGCGGCTTCTTCCCCATGGATGAGATGAAGACGCTCCGTCACATCGGCGCAAGATTACAGGGTCACCCCTGCATCACGATCCCGGGCGTGGATATGAGCAGCGGCTCGCTCGGTCAGGGCATCTCCGCAGCATGCGGCATGGCACTTGCAGGCAAGCACCGCGGCGATAACTACCGCGTCTACACTGTCCTCGGCGACGGTGAGATCGAGGAAGGTCAGGTCTGGGAGGCAGCGATGTTTGCCGCTCACTACGGTCTTGACAATCTGACCGCAATCGTGGACAACAACGGTCTCCAGATCGACGGCAAGATCACCGATGTCTGCTCGCCGGAGCCGATTCCGGATAAGTTCGCGGCATTCGGCTGGCATGTCATTGAAATGGATGCACATGACTTTGACGATATCGACCGTGCATTCCGTGAGGCGGAAAAGGTCACGCAGCAGCCGGTTGTCATTATTCAGCATTCCACAAAGGGCAAGGGCGTTTCCTTTATGGAGAATCAGGTCGGCTGGCACGGCACCGCGCCGAACACCGAGCAGTATGAAAAGGCAATGGCAGAGCTGACTGCGGAGCTCAGCAGATTGGAGGCGGAAGCATGAGCGAAGTCATCAAGAAGGCGACACGCGAGAGCTACGGCGAAGCGCTCGTCGCACTTGCAGAAAAATATCCGAATCTGGTCGTTCTGGATGCAGACCTTGCAGCCGCAACCAAGACCGGTATGTTCAAGAAGGCATATGCAGACCGCTTCTATGACTGCGGCATCGCAGAAGCCAATATGATGGGCGTTGCGGCAGGTCTCGCAGCCGCAGGCATGACGCCGTTTGCATCCTCGTTCGCAATGTTCGCCGCAGGCAGAGCATTTGAGATCGTCCGCAATTCGATCGGCTATCCGCATCTCAATGTCAAGATCGGCGCGACCCATGCCGGCATTTCCGTCGGCGAGGACGGTGCGACCCACCAATGCTGCGAGGATATCGCGCTGATGCGCACAATTCCGGGCATGACTGTTATCAATCCGGCAGACGATACCGAGGCAAAGGCAGCCGTCGAGGCAGCGATCCTGCATGACGGTCCGGTCTACTGCCGCTTCGGCAGACTGGCGGTTCCGGTCATCAACGATCCGGCAACCTACAAATTCGAGCTTGGCAAGGGCGTCCAGCTCCGCGACGGCAAGGATGTCACCGTCATTGCGACCGGTCTCATGGTCAATGAGGCGCTGATCGCTGCCGATACGCTCGCAGGCGAGGGCATTTCCGTCCGCGTCATCAATATCCATACGATCAAGCCGCTCGATAAGGATATCATCATCAAGGCGGCAAAGGAAACCGGCACAATCGTTACCGCAGAGGAGCACAGCATCATCGGCGGTCTCGGCTCGGCAGTCGCAGAGGCAGTCTGCGAGGCATGCCCGGTTCCGGTTCGCAGAATCGGCGTCAACGATACCTTCGGTCACTCCGGTCCGGCAGTTGAGCTGCTCAAGCAGTTCGGTCTGTCTGCGGAGCATATCGCAGAGGTCGTCCGCGAGGCTGCAAAGGCGAAATAATTTCATTTTTGAAACCATGATGAAGACTGAATGCGTGATCTGACCGGATTGCGCATTCAGCCTATTTATCAGAATGGAGCAACTACATGACCTTTACTGAACTGCGGCAGCAGTATCGCGAATTCATTTTCCGCGGTATCCGCAAAGAATACGCATCCGGCAGACTGCATCTCTCGTATGATTTCGAGATTACGGGACTTTGCAGCTTTGCACCGACATGGGAGATTCCCTGCGCGAAACCGGATTTTGACGATCCGGCGCTTTCGCGGCTGATTTTTTCACTCGGCATGGCGGAGCTTGTTTCCTACTGGAAGATCACCTGTTCCCCGACCGTGCGCCTTCCGCTGACGATGTCAAAGGCACAGGCGGACTGGTGGAAGCAGCTTTATTTCGGGGGCTTGGGTGAATTTTTCTACCGCAACGGCATTGAGGCCGGTTTTGACAGCTTCATGACGATCCGATGCGGTGAGAATGCGGCGCCGGTTTCCGATGCGGCACAAAAAGCGCTTTCCGGCAAG
>CAMHUJ010000193.1 GCA_946188175.1 uncultured Ruminococcus sp. | reverse complement strand
TTTCACAAATCATCCATCCTTTCGTCTGCTGCGGTCAATCCTTGATGCCGGAGTGGGCCATCGTTTCCATGACCTGACTCTGTGCGAGAATAAAGAACAGTACCGGCGGAACAAAGAGGATGACCGCCGCAGCCATTGTGACACCCTGCCGCGAGATACCGGCAGAGGCAGCCTGCTGAATGACAGTCGGGAGTGTTTTGAGCGATTCATCGTAGACGACGCTGCCGCCCGTGATATTCCATGCGCCCTGAAACGCGAAGATCGCCATAGTCATGAGCGCCGGCTTCTGGTTCGGAATGACGATGCGCCAGCAGATCGTAAAGAGATTTGCGCCGTCCACCTTTGCCGCTTCGATCATCGCATCCGGCACGGAGGTCATCGACTGCCGCATGAGGTAAAGACCCATGGACGATGCGACCGCCGGCAGAATCAGCGCGGACATGCGGTTGATCATATTCAGCTCCGCCATAACCATATACTGCATCAGGTAGATGACATTGCTGTTATAGAGCAGCGCGAGCACGATGATCGCATTGATGAGCTTGTTGCCGGGAAAATTGACCTTTGCCAGACAGAACGCCGCCATAGATGCGAATACGCACTGCAAAACGGTAACGGCGACCGTCACGAAGATGCTGTTGAACACATAGCGCGAAAACGGCACCCACATCTGTCCGAGCACGCGGTAGGTATCCTTGAAGTTATCAAGCGTCGGATTCAGCGTATACCATTTCGGCGGGAAGATAAACATTTCGTTGACCGGCTTGACCGAATTGACGATCATCAGCCAGATCGGGAGCACCATAAACAGACCGAGAATCAGCAGAAAGAGGAAAATTGCGATTGAGCCGCCGATTTTTCTGCCGGCGCGCCGGTTGGATGCCTTGAGCTTCCGGACATCCGGCTTCTGTTTTGCCTTTGCGGAAGAATGACTCATAATCCTGTCTGCCTCCTCAGTCCATATATTTGCCGAGCACTCTGCTGATGAGCTTATTCGCAAAATACATTGCAATAAACAGAATCATGCAGATTGCAGAGGCATAGCCCATTTCATAGCGGATCCAGCCGTAATCGAAGGCATGCGTCATGATCGTATGCGCGGCATAGTCCGTGCTCGGGAAGCCGACGAGATTGCGCGCGACAATATCCGCCGTAAACGCGGAAACGATCTGCATGACGGCTGCAAACATCATCGAGGGACCCATGCCCGGAATCGTAATGTAAATCAGCTCCTGCCAGCGGTTGCGGATGCCCTCGATCGCACCGGCTTCATACTGTGCCTTGTCGATATTCTGGAAGCCTGCGCGCATTGCAAGGAAGCCTGCGCCCATGGAGACCCAGAGCTGCACGATAATGACAACTGTCAGGATATATCTGGAATCGGTCAGCCACTGAATCGCCGAGGTCGTGATGCCGAGGTTCATCAGTGTGGAGTTGGCGATGCCGTAGCTGTCGCCGGAGAAGATGAGCTGCCAGACGGCATAGACGCCGGACGCCATGGACGGCGCATAGAAGATCAGCGTAAAAATGACCTTGAGCGTCTGATTCATCTCATTGATGAGCCACGCGAGCATGAAGCTCAGGAAGTAGCTCAGCGGACCCGTGAACACGGCGAATACTAGCGTCACGCGGATCGCCTTGATAAAAATGCTGTCATTGAGAAACAGGTTATAGAAATTGCTCAGTCCCACCCATGTCGGCGGATATTTGACCATGTCGAAATCCGTCAGACCGATCGGCAGCGACATGATAACCGGAATGACCGTAAAGATCAGAAATACGATCATAAAGGGCGCCAGCATGAGGTAGGCTTCTTTATTCTGTTTGATGCGCAGCAGGAGCTGCCGCCGCTGTTCCTGTTTGGTTCTGACACCGATCTGTTCCTTATCCAAAAGAGGAACCCTCCTTTATTACTGCATTCAGCCGAGCCCGAGATTTTCGCGCTTTCTGCGGATTTCATCGTTCATATCGCTGTTATAGTACATGAGCGTATCGCGCGGATTCTCATTGGAATTGACCGTCTCACGAAATGCGTTCATGATATTTCTGGTCACGGCATAGGACGAGGGCAGCACGGGGATTTCGGTCAGCGATTCCCACTGTGCAAGCAGAACGTCCATTTCCGCGCCCGACCAGTTGAGCTGTTTGAGCGCCTCAACGTTCGCCGCCTCATAGCGTCCCATTTGTCCGAGCAGACCCTCGAGATTCGCGCCGTATTCGGTCTGCACATCCGGAGAGCAGAACCACTTGACGAATTCCCATGCAGCTTCCTTATTTTTGACCTTGTTGAAGATCACGGCGCCGGAGCCGCCGGAATTGGACGCATGATTGATCGTGCCGTCCGGCTGCATGGTGCCGGGCATAACGGTGAAGTCCCAGAGCCCCTTGATTTCCGGTGCCGCGACAGAAAGCTGATTTGCAAAGCTGTAGTTTGCAATGACAATCGGATACTGTCCGGTACGGAAATAGCTGTAGGCATCGTAGGTCTGCTTGAATTTATAATCGCGGTAGAAATCCGTCCACTTTTCAAAGCACTGGATCGCCGGAACGGAATCGAACTGCGTCTTTGTCTGTTCGGGATTATAATAGTTGAGCCCCTGCTGGAGCAGCAGCGTCGCATAGGTGTGACCGGCTTCGGTCGCAGCCGCGACATTGGTCGAGGGCAGGATCAGACCGACGCCGAGATGATTGCGCTGCAAAGCCGGCAGCGTATCAATGAGCCCGTCCCATGTCCGCGGCAGCTCGGTGAAGCCAAGCTCCGAGAGAATATCGGTGCGGTAGAACATCATCGTCCAGTTCTGCGTCAGCGGCATGCCGTAGCAGCCGTTGTCATAGCTGTACTGCACGGTCGCATCATGCTGATAGTATTGCACGGTCTCATTGAAATCCGGAAACTGCTTCATATCGACGAGCAGTCCGCGGCAGGCAAGGTTGACGGGGAATTCGCCGCCGAGGAACAGTGCAACATCGGGGCCCTTTCCGGCAAGCGTCGCTTCGACGACACCGCCGACGACCAGATTGACCGAAACCGGAATATCGGGATGCAGCTGTGCAAATTCATTCTCGACCAGCTCCTTGACGACAAGCGCCTGATCGCGTCCGAGATTGACCCAGACACTGATGACATCGTCCGCATCGGCGTCGATATCGGAGAGCGTGGTATAATCCTCGGTAAAGGAGCCGAGGAACGCCTTGAAGCGGAAGCCGAGCTGCCTGAAGAAATTGGATTTCAGCGAGGCAAAGTCCTGATCGGGCGAAGCAAGCTCGATGTAATCGACCTCGAGCGGCTGATCGCGGTAATCGCAGATAAACGTGGAGATCGTCGAGATATTGTCCTTGATCTGCGTGACGTAATTCGGGATGCGGCTGGGCTTTTCGATGCACTTATCGAGAATGACATACATTCTCTGGAGTGCCGCCGCCTCGGAGCCGAGCGTACCGGAGAGCTGTTCGATGCCGTTCTGCGCATCCTTGAGCTGCTGCGAGAGCCGCATGAAATCCTGAATCAGCGTCGGGATGCTCTCCTCGACATAATAATCATTGTACTTATCCGGATTCGGTCCGGTGATCATGAGAATCTGCTTATAGCAGGTATTGAGGTCGGTGACGGTGCTTTCGAGCCGCCGCATATATTCGCCGATCTCGCCGGGCATGGCTTCCAGTGTAACGGTATGCGCCCTGCCCGCAGTGAGATAGACATAGGCAGTCTCGCCGTCCCTGCCGACGGGCGTCAGGCTCCAGTCATTGTCATAGAAGAATTTGACCTGACCGAAAGCATCGTTCGGCAGCTTTCCGTCGATGAGCACTCTGCGGTTCGAGTAGAATCCGCGCATGACATTCTGCCGCGCCTTGATGCCGAGCTTATACCAGCCGTCGCCGGAGAGCGCATCCGCAGGAATCTCCCATGTAATGGTCTGTCCTGCCTGATCCCAGTTCGCGCCGCCGATCGTGTTATAAACCATTTTGACCGGATCCGACGGCGAAACGGTATACGCATTGTTATCGTATGCCGGATAGAGCGTCGAGGAGGATTTCAGCTTTGCCAATTCACCCTCCATGCGGTAGAGCAGCGAGGGCGTACCGTCCAGCTCACCCTGCGAGGGCGCCTGATACTGCTCCGTTCCCTCCGGCTGACAGAGCCGCAGATACTCGATGCCGACCGACGCCTTGATGCCGCTGAGCGTCAGCGTATGCTTTCCCTTTTCCAGCGAGAAGATCAGCGGATCGTTGAAGAGCCCGTCCTCATCGTAGAGGTACTTGACCTGCCAGTCCGGCTGCTCGATCTGGGAGGGACGCACCTGATTGCCGCGCGAAT
Source organism: uncultured Ruminococcus sp. (assembly GCA_946188175.1). Taxonomy (GTDB): domain Bacteria; phylum Bacillota; class Clostridia; order Oscillospirales; family Ruminococcaceae; genus Firm-04. The sequence continues at coordinate 424 of CAMHUJ010000193.1, read as the reverse complement.
CGGTACGGATCGCGGTGCGGTTGACGAAAATCTTGTTGAGGCAGATTCTCGAAGCCGATTCAAACGGCAGTTCGCCGTCCACGGCAAGCGAAAATTCGACCTGATTCGAGGGCGACTCCATGGCGTAATAGGAAAGCTGCACACAGTAAATGCCGCTCTCGGGCACATCGACCTCATAGGTCAGCTCTCCCTCGGCGCTGTCCCAGATCAGGACCTCCGCCCTGCCGCCGAGCGTCCCGACAGAAAAGCTGCCGTCCTTTGCATCGGCATAGTCAATGCCGGCGATACGGACCTCGGTTTCGGGGCGCGTCTCGCCGATATGCATATCATAATAGTCGCTGTAGCTTGTTTCGCGTTCAAAGCGCAGCGTATAGAGATCGTCCGCCGCAGGTGCATTCTCCTCTGCCGAAGCACAGAGCGGCAG
>CAMHUJ010000192.1 GCA_946188175.1 uncultured Ruminococcus sp. | reverse complement strand
CTGATAGCAGACAAACGCCGTCAGATAGGCAAAACCGCACTGATAGCCGATTGCAAACGCGGTCCATTTCGCGCTTTTCATCTCGCTCCGGATCGCATCCATTGCCGCGATGCAGGGCGCGCAGAGCAGATTGAACACGAGGAACGAATAACCCGCCGCCGGACTGATTGCCGCGCCGAACGCCGCACCGGAGCCGTAGAGCACGCCGAGCGTACTGACGATATTCTCCTTTGCGACAAGACCGGTCAGCGCCGCAACCGCAGTCTGCCACCTGCCCCAGCCGAGCGGCACAAAGAGCCATGCGATGCCCTTACCCATACCGGCGAGAATCGAGCGGTCGAACTGTTCCGGCGCCAGCAGCGTAAAGCTGCCGTTCACGGTGCCGAAACGCGAGAGGAACCAGATAATCACCGTCGAAAGCAGAATGACCGTACCCGCCTTCTTGATGAATGACCAGCCGCGCTCCCATGTGGTATGCAGCAGATTTTTCAGCGTCGGCAGATGATAGGAGGGCAGCTCCATGACAAACGGCGAGAGCTCTCCCGCAAAGGATTTCGTCTTTTTCAGGATGATGCCCGAAACGACAATCGCCGCCATACCGAGGAAATAGGCAGAGGTTGCAGCCAGTGCCGAGCCGCCGAAGAAGGCAGCCGCGATCATCGAGATCACCGGCACCTTTGCGCCGCAGGGAATAAATGTCGTCGTCATGATCGTCATGCGGCGGTCGCGCTCATTTTCGATTGTGCGGCTCGCCATGATGCCCGGAACACCGCAGCCCGTTCCGACGAGAATCGGGATAAACGATTTGCCGGAAAGACCGAATTTGCGGAAGAGCCGGTCCAGCACGAACGCAATGCGCGACATATAGCCGCAGGCTTCGAGGAATCCGAGCAGCAGGAACAGCACGAACATCTGCGGGACAAATCCGAGCACCGCGCCGACACCGGCAACAATGCCCTCGAGGATCAGCCCCTTGAGCCATTCGGCGCATCCGATGCGGTCGAGCAGATTTCCGATCACAACCGGCACGCCCTTCACCCATGTGCCGTAATTCTCGGGTCTGATCTCGCCGCCGTAGATTTCATAGAGCGAGATCGCGTGACGGAATTCGCCGACCGTCGCCGTCCGATCCGATTCGATCAGCGTTTCGGGATCTGTGACCGTATAGGAATAGGTCTGACTGTCGTCGGGATACAGCGAGGAGACCGTCCGCAGCGCACGAACCGCCGCCGCTGCATCATAGCCCGCAGCATCGGTATCCAGCGCCGCCTCCGCCGCGGAAACATCCAGCCCATTCTCCGCCGCATGACCGAGCATCCCGCGGATGATCTCCGGCGTATTGCCGTAAGCCGCCTCCGCCTCCTGCATCTGCTTCGTCCCGATGCCGAACAGATGAAAGCCGTCGCCGAACAGCCCGTTATTCGCCCAGTCGGTCGCCTTGGCACCGACCGTCACCATAGAAACATAGTATACGAGGAACATGATCAGCGCAAACACCGGCAGACCGAACACGCGGTTCGTCACGATCCGGTCGATCCGGTCAGAGACAGTCAGACCGTCCTCATTTGCGCGCTTATACGACGCTTTTATGATATCCGCAATGCGGTTATAGCGTTCGTTTGTGATGATCTCCTCGGAATCGTCATCCAGCTCACGTTCCGCCGCAGCAATATCCTTTTCGATATGCCGGAGAATCTCTTCGGAGAGCCCGAGCTGTGCGATTGCCTTTTCATCGCGTTCAAAGAGCTTGATCGCATACCAGCGCTGCTCATCCTCCGGCAGATCATGCACGGCAGCCTCCTCGATATGTGCGATCGCATGCTCAACGGCGCCGGAGAAGGAATGCAGCGGCACCTTTCTGCCGAGCTTTGCCGCCTCAATGGCCGCCTCCGCCGCCTCCATGATGCTGTCGCCCTTGAGCGCGGACATCTCGACGACCTTGCAGCCGAGCTCCTTTGCGAGCTGATCGAAATTGATCTCGTCGCCGTTTTTGCGGACAATGTCCATCATATTGATCGCAACAACGACCGGAATACCGATCTCAATGAGCTGCGTCGTCAGATAGAGATTGCGTTCGAGATTTGTACCGTCCACAATATCGAGAATGACATCGGGGCGCTCGCCGATCAGATAATTCCGCGCGACGACCTCCTCGAGCGTATAGGGCGAGAGCGAATAGATGCCCGGCAGGTCGGTCACGATGACGCCGTCGTGCCCGCGGAGCTTTCCCTCTTTCTTTTCGACCGTCACGCCTGCCCAGTTTCCGACATACTGATTGGAACCGGTCAGTGCATTGAACAGCGTGGTTTTACCGCAGTTCGGATTACCGGCAAGTGCAATCCGGATATCCGCCATATGTCACAGCTCCTTTCCTGCTGATTCCGGAGCAACCGGAAAAAAATCCGCAGCCGGAACTGCGGACGATAGCGTTATTCCACTTCAATCATTTCTGCATCCGCCTTACGGAGCGTCAGCTCATAGCCGCGCACCTTGATCTCCATCGGATCGCCGAGCGGTGCCACCTTGCGCACATAGACGGATGTTCCCTTTGTCAGCCCCATATCCAGAATCCTGCGCCGGATTGCGCCTTCGCCGTTGAGTCTGCGAATGGTCACCGTCGCGCCGATCGGGGCATCTTTCAGTGTTCTGACCGCATTCATTTTCATCCCTCCTGCCGCATCGCATCCATAAGTTAGGTTAGCCTAACCTTTTTGATTTTATTATACCTGATTGCATGACGTTTGTCAAGGCTTACCTGTGATATTTGACATATCGCTGCAAATTCCGCAGCATATCAAAATGTCTTTGGATGATTTGCGCATTATGTTATATCAGATTGCTTGACAGCCCGCTCCGCACTATGTTATAATAGAATCGGCAGCGCTGTGCTCTCTCATATTAATGCAGCCCTGCCGCACTCGGCATCCGTCTGCCGGAAAGGCGGAACGGCAGGCTCTCTCAAATACTGCCGGAAAAGGAGCATATTATGCAATGTCAATGCGCTGCAAACGGGAGCGATCTCTCCCTGCTGGAACCGGTGCTTGCGGAATATGCCGATCTCAAGGGCAGCCTCACCGCCGTTTTACAGCATGTACAGGAACTCTACGGCTATCTCCCCTATGATGTGGTCTGTCTCCTCGCCGAAAAGACCGGCTTGACGCCTGCGCGCATCCTCGGCGCTGCAGCCTTCTATGCGCAGTTCCGGTTTGCGCCGGCCGGCAAATATCTCATTATGCTCTGCGGCGGCACGGCATGTCATGTCAACGGCAGTGCACGGATCGCCGCTGCGGTGCAGGAATATCTGCATGTCGAAAACGGCGGCACGACGGAGGACGGTCTGTTTTCCTTCAGCATTCTTGCCTGTCTCGGATGCTGCTCACTCTCACCTGCCATGATGATCAATGAGGAAACCTACGGCGCACTGACGCCTGCGAGGGTGCTTGAGATTCTGAAAGAGATCCGTACAAAGGAGGCGGCGAAATGAGTTTCCGCGTCACGGTCGGAAAGGGCAGCTGCGGCATCGCGGCAGGCGCGGAAAAGCTCTCGGATGCGCTTGCGCCGCTGCTGGAAGGCACGGGAATCCCGCTCGGTACGGTCGGCTGCATCGGCATGTGCTGGCTGGAGCCGATTGTCGATATCTACGAAAACAATCTGCTGAAAGCGCGGCTCGTGCAGGTACAGCCCGAGCAGGCACCGATGATCGCGCAGGCTGTGAAAACCGGCGATTTTTCGGTGATCGAGCCGCTTCGCATTCCGGAAGAAGACAGTGCCTTTCTGGCACAGCAGACACGCATCGTACTGCGGAACTGCGGCGTGATCGACCCCGAATCCATTGACAGTGCACTGGAAGCAGGCGGCTATCAGGCGCTCGGCAGAATCCTCTCAGAGGGCATGACGCCGGAGGATGTAATCAACTGCATCAAGGTCTCGGGGCTTGCGGGCAGGGGCGGCGCCGGAATCCCGACATGGTTCAAATGGAACGCCGCACGGCAGTCCGCAGGCGATGAAAAATATCTGATCTGCAATGCCGATGAGGGCGACCCCGGCGCATGCATGGACAGAGCCGTGATCGAATCCGACCCGCATACGCTGATCGAGGGCATGCTGATCGGTGCCTATGCAATCGGCGCACAGGAGGCGATTGTCTATATCCGTGCGTCGTATCCGCTTGCGATCCGCCGTCTCGAGCAAGCGATCAGGGAGGCGCGGCAGAAGGGATATATCGGCAGTAATATCATGAGAAGCAGCTTCTCCTGCGAATTTCGCATCAAGGCAGGCGCCGGTGCATTGATCTGCGAAGAATCCACGCCGTACAAACAAGATCAGTCCCCGAATATCGGCAATGTCGAAACCTTTGCGAATGTCGCATGGATCATCAATCACGGCGGCGAAGCATTTGCCGCAATGGGCACCGAAGATTCCAAGGGCACGAAGGTCTTTGCACTGACCGGCAAGATCAGACGCGGCGGACTGGTCGAAATCCCCATGAACATGACGCTGCGGCAGATTATTTTCGATATCGGCGGCGGCATCCGTGACGGCGGCACCTTCAAAGCCGTACAAACGGGCGGTCCCTCGGGCAGCTGCATCCCCGAATCGCTGCTTGATACGGTCATCGGCAATCAGCCCGCCGCATCCGGCATGGTCGTCATGGATAACAGCACATGCATGGTCGATATGGCAAAATACTTCCTTGATTTCACCGCAAAGGAATCCTGCGGAAAATGCGTGCACTGCCGT
>CAMHUJ010000191.1 GCA_946188175.1 uncultured Ruminococcus sp. | reverse complement strand
ACTGCCAGAATATATAAATATGTGTATCGTCCGCAGTCAGCGCTGACATGTAGACGGATGCTTTCATATCCTCCGCGATTTCCTTTGTATACCACGGCACCTGCTCCTGTGCAAGTGCGGTCATTTCGGCAATGACCGTATCCTCGCCGGATTGCAGATCATATTTGTGTATCACCTGATCGGCAGAGACGCTGTCGGTTGCGTAAGTGTAATATACGGCATCGCTTGTAACTGTGTAATTCCATGTTTTATCCGATTTGAGTTTCATGACGGTTTCGATCTCGCCGCTGCGGCAGTCAATGCGGTAGACGCCGGAATGTGTGTACTGATCGCGCCACTGGTTGTCGTAGCTAAAGAAATATACATAATCGCCGACACCCTTCATCTCCGGACCGAATACTCTGAACGGGGTAAAGTTCTTTTGCAGCTCGCCGGAGGTATAGAGCTTGGTGATCTTCTGCTTTGCCGGTTCATAGCAGAAGATATCGTATTTGCCGCCGCCTGTCTGCGAGAGTGTACTGAAATTATCGTCATAGGTGATATCATCACGATCGTAGGTGCAGATCATCCAGAGCTGACCGCGGTGCGCGATGAGATCGCAGGGATATGCTTCTGTCCGTTCATCGGCATTCAGCTCGGCGAGCTGCGCGATCTCGGTGCCGTCGGGCTTATAGCGCAGAAGAACCGTCGGCTGCTTTTCCCAGTTATCCTTTTTCCAGATCCATTCCCGCCGGTCTGTTGCAATGACATAGAGATAGCCGTCCAGATAGACAGGCTTTGAGACGAAGCCGTATATTTGTGTTGTCGCAGTGCAGAATTCGCTGCCGTTGTGCTGGCAGTTCGGCTTGGCGCAGAGATAGACCGATTCGCCGGATGCATCATCATAATAGCGCAGTGCCGTGCCGCTGTAGCCCGTATCCGGATTGCGGTATGCATGTTCCTGTCCGATGAAGAAGAAGCCGGAACCGGTCTTTGCGATGCCGTGACAGTCGGGTTCGTCCTGCTGACCGGTCAGCTCCGGCGCAATGACCGGCGTTGCGAGATCATCCGGTGTGACCGTGTTTTCTGTCTTCTTCGTTCCCTTTTCAGGCTTGATTTCCTCATTCTGACTGATATCGCTGATTTGCTTGCGGCTGCCGTAAGCGACTGCCGCGACGGTTCCGCCGATTGTCAGCATGGCTGCTGCAAGCACCAGCAGATACATTCTTGCCTGTCTGCGTTCCATTTTCATACGAGCCTCCTGTTCTTCGTATACCTTTACTATATGCGGAATACGGATCGGTTCATCGTCATTATCATCCTGCACCGCCTGCGCTGCGGCGGTCTGACGCAGTTTCGCCTCGATCTCACGGCGCTTTGCAGCGTCCCAGCGAATGCTCCCGACTGCACGGCGGTAATCCTGCTGTTTCATTCCAACACCCCCGAATCTCTGATTTCCATGCGGAGCTTTTCTCTGCCTCTGCGCAGCTGCGCCCCGATTGTGTTTTCCTTTTTGCCGAGCATATCCGCAATTTCGCGGAGCGTATAGCCCTCGCAGTCGTGCAGATAAACAACGGCATTGTAGGGCGGCGGCAGCGCTCTGATCATTGCGATGATTTCCCTGAGGGAATCGGGCTGCTCTGCAAGCTCTGCTTCGTTTGCGTCCTCAAGGCTGATGCGGATTCGCCGCCGGAGCGATTTCCGCAGATTTCTGCATCGGTTAATGACTGCGCGCAGGATATATGCTTTCAGATGCTCGTCGTCATTGAATGCGCGCGGGGCTCTGTGCAGCGCGAAGAAAACCTCCTGTGTCACATCTTCTGCATCGGCGCGGCTGCCGAGACAGCAGAACGCTGCCTGCAATGCCGTATCGCCGTATTTCTGAAATGCGTACAGCGCGATGTCCGATTCACTGAGCATTGCCGCGTACCTCCTGTTTCTATTCGGGCTTTGAATGCCCTTTCACTATGCTACACATCTGCGAAACCTGTTTTTGTGCAGCAGTTATAAATATTTATCTTTTAACTGTAAACTTGTATGCTTGTATCTGTATTATAGCATGATCTTATCTGCAAATCAATGGTACAACTTTGCCGCTTGGTGAATATTTGACAGAAAATATGCGTAATTGATACTTTACAAATTGTATGTAATCTGGTATAATAGAACAAAATACCGCAGTATGCGGATTGGTTTTTTAGAGGGATTCGATTTGACATGAATTCAGCAAAAAAAACAGGGAGGATTTGATCATGAGAAAACAAAAAACTCTAAAGGGAGCGGCGTTTTTGACAGGCTTCGTTTCGGCGTTGTCCTTCATCACGATGCTTCCGGCAATGCAGGCATCCGCCGCAAAGATCATCGGTGCGGATTTTGAGACCACCAACGACAGCTTCTCCGGCAGAGGAGGCGCTTCCGTTCAGTGGACATCCGATGAGGCGTATACCACGAATTGCAGTCTGTTCGTTTCGGAGCGCGGCGAGACATGGCACGGCGCAAGCCGCGATGTTTCCGATCTGATGAAGCCCGGTCAGACCTATAAGGTATCCTGTGCGGTGCTTCAGAAGAGCGGCGCAGATGTCGAAATGAAGATGTCGATGCAGTGCAAGACTGCGAGCGGTACGGAGTATCCGGAGATCGCACTCGCAACTGCAAAGGACGGCGAATGGACCGTGCTTTCCAATGATTCGTTTACGGTTCCGGCTGATGCAAGCGATATGTCCATTTATGTTGAGACAAGTTCCTCGCTGACCGACTTTTATGTCGATACATTTGCTGTCAACGGTGCGCCTGCAAAGATCAAGAAGGGCGATGCAAACGGCGACCTGACCGTGGATATTGCGGATGTCGTCGCGCTTTCCAAGTATCTGACCACCGAGGAATCGGAAGTCGAAATCGGCGCAGATATGAATGAGGATCAGATCATCAATGCGGTCGATCTCTCGCTGCTCAAGAATTTCATCCTGTTCCCGCCGGAGCCGGAGATTCCGGAAGGACCGGCAGTCAGCGGTGACTGGGACAACTATCAGGAGCAGGCGACCGGCAATGCCCTGAAAGCGCTTCAGGGCAGTATCCGCCGCCTCGGCAATACCTACCGTATCCGTGAGAAGATCGCCAAGGCACAGGCAGGCGAAAAGATCACGATCGGCTATATCGGCGGTTCGATCACAGAGGGCGGTTCCTCGACCTCGCGGGATAAGAGCTTCGTCAATATCTCCGGAAACTACTTCAAGAACACCTTCGGCACCGGCAATAATGTTTCCTTTGTCAATGCCGGTAAGGCAGGCACCTCGTCCGTCGTTGGCAACATGCGTGTTGACAAGGACATCTTCTCGAAGAACTGCGATATCATCTTCATCGAATTCGCGGTCAATGACCAGGGCGGCGACCGCTTCCAGAAATCCTATGAGTCTCTCGTCAAGAAGTGCCTGATGCAGGAAAATGCACCGGCAGTTGTTCTGATTACCCTTTGCCAGAAGTCCCTCGGCACGAATGAGGACTGGATGGTCAAGGTCGGCGAAAACTACGATCTGCCGGTCATCAGCGGCAGAAATGCACTCCGCAGCGGCAGCGTCAACTGGGATTCCCAGTACGGCAGCGGCGATACGATCCACCCGGGCAACGGCGGGCACCAGATGATCGCGGACTGGATCGGCTACTACTACCGTCAGGCGCTCCGCAGCGAAAATGCTTCGGACAGCTACGAGATTCCTTCCAAGGAAGTTTTCGGCGCTGAATATGCAAACAATCATCTTGTTGACTTCAACCAGCTCGACGGCTTTAACGCAGGCGGTTGGAAGCGCAATAACGACGGCAGCTACAGCGCGAACGGCGGTCAGCCGATGACCTTCAAGATCAACGGCAAGGGCATCCTGCTTCTGTTCCAGTCGAACTCCAACGGCATGGGTTCCGTGAATGTCTCTGCAAACGGCAAGACCAACAAGGTCAATGCAAATCTTCAGTGGACATGGGGCGGTCAGGACGGTGACGTCGGTTACTATCAGCCGGAGTCCGGAGAGATCAATTTCTCGCTGGCAGGCAACGGCAAGTTCGTCCTCTACGGCATCGCGGTAATCGAGTAAATTCTGCGATTTTGTGGAAATTTCGATTCCGGCATTGACAAATGAACCGAAATCTGTTAAACTGTACTCATGCGGCGAAAGGCTGCATGAGTACAGTTTTTTATATGGAAGGATCTGATTTTGAATATGAAGCATCCGATCAAACGGTGTTTTGCATTGCTTGCTGCAATGGCGACCGGCAGCCTGACGGCAGCTGTGTTTCCTGCCGTGACGGCATCCGCTGCGGAGCAGTCGTCGCTTCTGATTATGGGCGACAGCATTGCCAGCGGCTACGGTCTGAAACAGGATGAGATGAGCTATGCGGATTATCTCAGAGAATTTACCGGCGGAACGGTGACAAATATCGCAGTGCCCGGCTATACGACCTTTGACCTGATCAGTCAGCTCGATGATGCAAAGAATGCCGATACGATCAAATCGGCGGATATCATCTGCATCAGCATCGGCGCGAATGATCTTCTGAAACCGACACGCGATTATTTCAATGAGATGCGTGAGGAAGGCGAAACGGCAATGCAGCTTTTACAGCGCCTTGCTGCCGAGCATAAGGCGGAGAAGTTCATCTCCGGCCTGACGGGCGTTCTGCGTGAACCGCGCAATCAGGCGGTCGATAATTATTCTGTCATTGCGGAAAAGCTGCGTGCGCTGAATCCGAATGCAAGAATCATGATGCAGACGATTTATAATCCGTA
>CAMHUJ010000190.1 GCA_946188175.1 uncultured Ruminococcus sp. | reverse complement strand
ATTATGCACAGTCCGCAGCTTCTCGGACTGACCGTGCATCCATTCAGAAGCGAAAATCTTTCAAACTATACGAGAGGGGAAAAAAAAATGCAATTCAAGAAGAACAGAGCGATTCTTTCTGCTGTTTTGGCAGCAGCAATGGCATCCAGCGCTTTGATGTCTGTCACTGCATCCGCCGCAGCCGGCACCCGCAAGGCTGAGGAAAAGTACGGCGACAGCACCTATGCAGAGCGTTTCATGTCACTGTATGACGATGTGTACACCAACGGTACCAAGAACGGCTACCGCAGCGCAGACGGTGTTCCGTATCACTCCGTTGAGGAGCTGATCTGTGAGGCGCCGGACTACGGTCATGAGACCACATCCGAGGCTATGTCCTACATCGTCTGGATCGCAGCTATGCACGACAACCTCGTCAAGGACGGCGTTGTTGACGGCGCATCCGGCTCCGATCTGGCTGACGCATGGAAGACGCTCGAAGCTCTGATCCCGGCAAAGGATCAGCAGACCGGTTTCTTCCAGAAGACCGAGCTGAGCGCACAGGTTTCCGATGAGCATCCGGATGACGTGACAAAGTATCCGTCTGAGGGCAGCCAGTCGAACACCGGTTCCAACCCGATTCACAGCAAGTTCGTTTCTGCATACTCCAGCGAGGGCAGAGAGTATCTGCTGCACTGGCTCGCAGACGTCGATGACTGGTATGGCTTCGGCGGTTCCGCACGCGGCGAGAAGGGCAAGCTGACCTTCATCAACACCTTCCAGCGCGGCGACCAGGAGTCCTGCTTCGAGACCATTCCGCATCCGGCAATCGAGACCCTGAAGTACGGCAACTCTCAGCAGGGCATGAAGTTCGCATTCCAGAGCTCTACCGCAGAGTCCTGGTCCTACACGAACGCACCTGACGCAGAAGACCGTGCAATCCAGGCAGCATTCGCTGCAAACCGCTGGGGCGTCGGCAATGCTGATGTTTCCGCGAAGGCTGGTATGATGGGTGACTTCTGCCGTAATGACATGTACGATAAGTACTACAAGAAGATCGGCTGCCAGGATAAGTCTTCTTCTTCCGCAGGCGATCAGGGTAAGCACTATCTGATGTCCTGGTACACCGCATGGGGCGGCGCTGCTGACGGTGCATGGGCATGGCAGATCGGCTGCTCTCACGCACATCAGTTCTATCAGAACCCGCTGGCTGCATTCGGTCTTCTTTATGATGCAGACCTCAGCAGCGGCATGAAGGCAGACGGCGCAAAGAAGGACTATGAGACTTCTCTGACCCGTCAGCTCGAGATGTATCTCTGGCTGTCCTCTAACGAGGGTCCGTTCGCAGGCGGCTGCACCAACTGCTGGATGGGCGACTACGAAAAGTATCCGAGCGGCATTCCGACCTTCCACGATATGGCATATATCGAGCAGCCGGTTTACGCTGACCCGGGTTCCAACAACTGGACCGGTAACCAGTACTGGGCAACCCAGCGTCTCGCTGAGCTGTACTACCTGGTCTGCCAGGACAAGGATTACTCCTCTAAGGGCTCCGACATTAAGCCGGGCGGCGTGAGCATCAAGGAAGCTCTGAAGACCGTTCTGGATAAGTGGGTTGAGTTCTTCATTTCCGAGACCACGCTTGACGACAAGGGCGATTTCAAGGTTCCGGCAAGCATCAAGTGGAGCGGTCAGCCGGAGAGCTGGAGCGGTAAGTACACCAATAACTCCAGCCTGAAGGCAACTGTTTCTGCATATCAGAACACTGACCTCGGATGCACCTGCTCTTACGCGAACACGCTGATCTACTATGCAGCAGCAAACGGCGTCAAGGCAGACGAGGCATCTGCAAGCGGCGAGCTCGCACAGAAGGCTCTGTACACCGCGAAGGAGCTGCTCGACCGTACATGGAATCTGGCTCGTGACGACATCGGTCTGACCAGAGTTGACCACAACGGTTCGCTGGCTCGTTTCTGGGCACAGGAAGTTTACACCGGCGGCAAGTCCGGTAAATATCCGTATGACTATGAAGTCGGTCCGGGCGCGAAGTTCATCGACATCCGTCCGATGTACGAGGATGAGGGTCAGTCCTACACTGCTCTGTATAAGGAGCTCAAGGCAGCTTACGAGGCTGACGTCGCAGCAGGCGCAAAGATGAAGGAGTTCAGCGGCAGCTACCACTACGGTATGGACTGCGCAACCGATTGCAGCGCGTTCAAGAACGTTGAGAAGGTTGACCTGGTTTACCACAGATTCTGGCATGCAGGCGATATCATGATGGGCCTCGGCACCATGGCTGAGCTCTATCCGGATATGAAGATCGACGACGGCTCAACCGAGAAGACTGAGACCACCACCAGTGAGACTACGACCAGCGAAACCACTGCCAGTTCTACTGAAAAGATTTCTACAGAAGTTGACTGGGGCAACGTTGACCTCTCCAAGGGTGATACTCCCGAAATGCGCGTGGACGTTTCCGACGCTGTTCTGCTTGCTCGCTTTGTTGCTGAGGATGCTAGCGCGAATGTTTCGGCACAGGGCAAACTGAATGCTGACGTTAACGCAAGCGGCAAGCCGGATGCTGATGATACGCTGAAGATCCTGCAGTTCATTGCAAAGATCATTCCGTATTCTGATCTCGGCAAGGCTTAATTGCATAATTGAACCAAAAAGAGCACGCTGTTTCGGCGTGCTCTTTTTTTCTTGCATTAATCCCTTGATTTTCCAGCGGATTTATGTTATACTATAGAGTGATGAATTATGATTAGATTCAGTTCATATCTATATGGAAAGAGGGATAGCTGATTATGCCGAAAAGTATGACCGGATACGGCAGGGCACAGCGGCTCGCGGACGGCAGAGATGTTCTCGTCGAAATCCGCGCGGTCAATCACCGCTATTATGAATTCTCCGCAAGACTGCCGCGGACCTGCTTGTATCTGGAGGAAAAGCTCAAGTCCTTCCTCAACGGAAAAATTGCGCGCGGCAAGGTCGAAGTCTCCGTGACGATCACCCGTCCGGACGGCAAGGACGCGCAGATTGCGGTTAACCGCTCCGTTGCGGAGGGCTATGTCAATGCACTGCGGATGCTCAATGAGGAAATGGGCGAAAACGGTGCACTCTGGCTGAACGACGATATCACGCTCAGCGCACTGCTGCGGCTGCCGGATGTGTTCACGGTCACGAAGGAGCAGGATGACGAAAATGCCGTATGGGCTGTCGTTTCCGAGGCTGCCGCCGAAGCGCTGGATTCGTTTATCTCGATGCGTCAGACCGAGGGCGAGCGTCTGGCTTCCGATCTGCTCGGAAAGCTGAAGGGACTCGAAGCAATGCTCGAAAAGATCGAGGCAATCGAGCCGGGCGTTGCCGAAAGCTACCGCCAGAAGCTGCTCGCAAAGCTCACGGAAATGCTCGGCGATACCAATATTGATGAGCAGCGCATCCTGACGGAAACCGCGATCTTTGCAGAGAAAACTGCAATCGACGAGGAAACCGTCCGCCTGCACAGCCATATTGCCCAGTTCCGGACGCTGATCGCCTCCGATGAACCGGTCGGCAGAAAGCTCGATTTCCTTGTGCAGGAGATGAACCGTGAAGTCAATACAATCGGCTCGAAGGCACAGGATCTCAGCATCACACGGCTCGTTGTGGATATGAAATCCGAGATCGAAAAGATCCGCGAGCAGATTCAGAATATCGAATAAGCGAAAGGAGCAGCTATGCGGCTGATTAACATTGGCTTCGGCAATATGATATCTTCGGCGCGGCTCGTGACGATTGTCAGCCCCGATTCCGCACCGATCAAGCGCATTGTGCAGGACGCACGCGACAGAGGCAGACTGATCGACGCAACCTACGGACGCCGTACCCGTGCAGTCATTGTCATGGACAGCGACCACGTCATTCTCTCCGCGATTCAGCCGGAGACCATTGCGGCAAGACTTGCCGGCAGCACTGCACCTGCGGAGGAGGAGACAGAAGATGAGTAAAGGCTTGCTGATCGTGCTTTCCGGTCCGTCCGGATGCGGAAAGGGCACGATCGTTCAGGAGATTCTCAAGGACGGTGACTGTGCCGTATCGGTTTCCGCGACGACACGTTCGCCGCGTGAGGGCGAGGTTGACCACGTCCGTTATCATTTCATTACGAAAGAGGAATTTGAAAGACGCATCGCACATGACGGTCTGCTCGAATATGCCGAGTATTGCGATAATTACTACGGCACACCGCGCGCAGAGGTCGAAGCGATCCGCGCTTCCGGCAAGCATGTGATTCTCGAGATCGAGGTGCAGGGTGCATTTCAGGTCAGAGAGCGCTGCCCGGAGGCGATCCTCGTATTTACGATTCCGCCCTCGATTGCGGAGCTGCGCCGCAGACTGGAAAAGCGCGGCACGGAATCCGCCGAGGTGGTAGAGAAGCGCATCGCGCGCGCGCAGGAGGAGCTCCCGCTCGCAAAGCATTACGATTATGTTGTCCTCAATGATGCGCTGGAGGACGCGGTCGCTGATTTCCGTTCGATCATCCGGACTGAAACCATGCGCCCGAATCAGATAGACTGGAACCGGCTGGACTGGAACCTGTGAGAGAAAGGATTGACCTGCTATGATGCTCAGACCCTCTATGTATCAGATTATCTCGAAGAACGAGAGCTATTATTCTCTGGTGATCGGCGTTGCGAAGCGCGCAAGAGAAATCGCCGAGGCACATGTCAAGGAGAAGGAGACCGCGAAGGCGGCTGCCGAAAAGCGTGCCAAGATGAACGGCGATCAGAAGATCCGCCTCGATGACAAGACCATG
>CAMHUJ010000189.1 GCA_946188175.1 uncultured Ruminococcus sp. | reverse complement strand
ACATCCTCCGCATCCGCCGGGTTTTTCATATAGGAAAGCGCAATGCTGTATACAAAATTAGCATACTTTCGGTAAAGCGACGTAAACGCTTCATCCTGCATCCTTCCACTTCCTTCCGTTCCCGTTTCACCCTTATAATGAGTAACAATTCATATGCGGCATTGTCCCACTGCTTCAAAAAAATCGTCACAGTGTACAAAGTACCACGCTATTTCTTGTGCATATCGCTGATTTGAAAATTTATTTGAGACATTTTCCGCCGCCGATTGTTTCCATTACAGCGGCGCGGAAACGTGTCATCCGCGCACACCGTTTTCGTTCTCACCCCCCCAACCCCGACATCATGTCCGAAGACAGAATAGAAGGAGCGATCTGCGGGACAAGCAGCAGGGATTTCCGTACTGTTCCGGCTGCCGCAGGAGCGACCCCCCAACCTATGCAACCATGAATGCCATGAATGCCAAGAAGAAGCAGAACGGCCGGAATCCCTTGACTTGACATGCCGCTGACCCGAAAACGGATGAAAACCAGGGGATTCTTGCCGCTGTGCAGGCAGACGGCACCGCACAGGCAGACCTTTCAGTCAACGGCAAACCGCAGAATGCCTGACCGCGCTGCGCGGCGGCATGCGGCTGCTCTGACATCAACCGTATTCGCTGAAACAATTACCTACAGATCAGAAAGACAGGCATCGGCGGCATCCTTCAAGAGATTTCACGCCGCGGTGCTGTAATTGTCAAAAAAATGAATTTCGCATAAAACGCCGCTCCTCCCCCCTGGCGGCACTTCATAGTATTCTGCGGTGCACGGTTGCACCAGTGCACGGGAATCGTGCACCGCAGCATGATTCGATCCCCATTTCATACTTTGCCATGCAGCGGAATCCGGCGGTACATGTCGGGTTCCGCTGCACTTTTATGCCTGTTCGACATCGTATCCGGCGGCACGGATCAGCCGGTTATAAACCGCAAGTCCGACGCCGTCCGTCCGCGGCGCACGGACATAGAGATGCGTGATATGCTCCGCGTCCGCATCGCGCAGTGCCGCGAAAAATGCCGCCGCACGCGCTTCATCCGTATCGCCGTAGGTCTTGAACGGGATGCCGCATTCCGCGCAGGCTTCCGCATCCGCATCAAACACCAGCGCACAGACGCCCGATGCAATCCGCGGCGCCATATACCGCAGAAACGCCGCACGGTCACCCTGCACGAGCGTCACCTGCGCATTCGGCGCGTAGTGCTTATACTTCATGCCCGGCGAGCGCACGACCGTATCCGGTGAAATCTGCGCCAGAACGGCAGGATCGACGATCACGCGCTTTGCGACCGTTTGCAGCTGTTCCGGCGTCACAAAGCCCGGTCGCAGCACGCGGACAGTCTCCGCATCATCCAGCACGATAACGGTCGATTCGACGCCGCAGAGACAGCTTCCGCCCTCGACGACCGCCGGAATCCGCCCGTCCATATCCTGCATCATATGCGCAGAGGTCGTCGGGCTCGGACTGCCCGAACGGTTGCCCGAGGGAGCTGCAATCGGCACGCCGGACGCCTTGATCAGTGCCTGCGCGACCGGATGCGCCGGAAACCGCACGCCGACCGAATCCAGTCCGCCCGCCGTCACGGAAGGGATCCGCTCCGTGCGCGGCAGAATGATTGTCAGCGGTCCGGGCCAGAATCGCTTTGCAAGCCTCTGTGCCAGCGGGGGAATCTCCTGCACAAGCGGCGCCCAGTCCGCAATATCTGCAATATGTACGATCAGCGGATTGTCCGCAGGTCTGCCCTTTGCCGCGAACACCTTGCGCACGGCATCCGGATTTCCGGCATCGCAGGCAAGCCCGTAGACCGTTTCCGTCGGCATGCCGACCGGCTCGCCCCGCCGGATCAGCGCCGCGGCTTCCGCAATCTCGTTTTCATGTAACAGCTTGGTTTTCAATGATCATTCATTCCTCTCGTCATCCGCAGAAAGTGATCGGATATACGCACTTCTGCTGCCGTCCCACAGGCATTTTGCACATACGCCGTTTTTGAACATATGACGGCAGTTTTCACAGCCGTACAGCACCGATGCGCATTCCGGACACAGCGCTTTCATGCGGGATGCTGCGCGCCGGAACCGGCTGCCGCATTCTTCACAAACGGCAATATCGTTATAATCATTCATCGCAGCGCATAGCCCTCATCCCGCAGCCCGCAGCAGTGCGGCGTGATATATTCCTTATGAACATGCTTGATTTCCTGCAAATAGGTCTCGTCCTGCATGCTGATGCGGATATCTGTCAGCTCCGTATACGGTGCAAGTTTCCTGGCATATCTTGCCAGCGCATTATAGATATTGGTCGTGCTGTCCGGTCTGGGGACAAACACCTTATCTGCATCATAATATCCCGTCGTGCAGTAGAGTCTTGCTCGGCTGATGCGCTTTTCTTCCTCTGAAATAAAGGAATATCCGGCTTCGATCAGCGCATTGCCGCCTGCGGACGCATAGCCCTGCACATACTGTCTGCCGTTCATATCCGTCCCGAACGTGATCACTCCGGCGTCCGGCACATAGAAATAATACTGCGTGCAGTCCGGCGAGACAATATCCGCAGAGAATCCGCGCACGATCTCGGGCGCGTGCACATTGCGGATGATCTCGCAGCCGAGCCCGAGCGCCTTCTCCGCAAGCTGCACGAAGCACGCATATTCCATATAATAATTGAGCTGTTTGCCCATACAGTCACCTTCTCTGCAAAACGGTTCATCCTGCGCCGCAGATTGCTCTGACGGCATCTGCGTATTCCGCCGGATGATTGAGCGAAAATCCGCCGTGATACATGCCGGATAATTTCGTCAGGGTGCTGTGCGGAATGGCATCATGCAGCAGCCGGGCAGAACGCCGGATACCGGAAACTTCCCTTTCCCCGTAATAAATCCGGATGTCAGCTGTACAGCGTGACACGGATTCCTTCAGCTGATACGATGTATTCGCTTTCATAAACGCGATCATATCCGCCTTTTCAACCGCACAGGTATCACGGTAATAATCATCAAAAAAGCAGGCGCCGATCCGCAGCTGACGGAACTGCATCTTTGCAAACCATTTTTGCCGGATCAGCGGATAACTGCATCCGAATGCAGGCGCAATCAGCGCGTGTGTCAGCTTTGACGGAAGAATCATTGCACTTTCAATCAGTGCACAGCGGCAGATATCGTGCTGCTGCGCAAGCATTTCCAGCAGAATCTGACCGCCGAGCGACAGTCCGCATATCATATCCGCGCGGCAGTTGCATTCTTCACGGATAAACGCAATGAGTTCCGCCGCATTGCTTTCGATTGTCGAAAAATGGTGGCTGCTGCCCGCATGACCGTCCAGAACCGGCAGAATGACACGGAAATCGTTTTGCAGAAGCTCCGCTTCCTTCCGGTAATTCCACCACGACAAACCGCCGCCGTGCAGCATCAGAACGGTTTTGCTGTTGCCGCTGCCGTACTCCTTATACTGCATCCTGAACCCGCCTATGCATCCGCGGCATTCTGCGTCAGCTTTTCCGCCTGCTCCGCCTGTATCAGCGCATCAAATACCGCATCGAGATCGCCGTTCATGACATCCTCAAGCCGGTAGAGTGAAAAGCCGATGCGGTGATCGGTCAGGCGCGACTGTGGGAAATTATAGGTCCGGATCTTCTCGGAGCGGTCGCCGGTGCCGACCTGTCCTCTGCGCTCCGCGGCGACCTGTGCATCCTGCTCTGCCTGCGCCTTCGCATAGAGCCGCGCACGCAGCACCGCAAGCGCTCTGTCCTTATTTTTATACTGTGAGCGCTCATCCTGACATTCGACGACCATGCCAGTCGGGATATGCGTCACGCGGATTGCCGAAGATGTCTTGTTGATATGCTGACCGCCCGCGCCGCTCGAACGGAATACGTCAATGCGCAGGTCATTCGGATTGAGCTCGAACTCGACATCCTCAACCTCCTGCAAAACGGCAACGGTCACGGTCGAGGTATGCACTCTGCCCTGCGATTCGGTCTCCGGCACGCGCTGGACGCGGTGAACGCCGCTCTCAAACTTCATCTTCGCATAGACATGGTCGCCCGAGAGCGAGAAGGTTACTTCCTTCGTGCCGCCGAGCT
Organism: uncultured Ruminococcus sp.; assembly: GCA_946188175.1. GTDB lineage: Bacteria > Bacillota > Clostridia > Oscillospirales > Ruminococcaceae > Firm-04. The sequence continues at coordinate 714 of CAMHUJ010000189.1, read as the reverse complement.
CCGTCTGGCTGAGGTTCATGACGGTCTGCTGCCAGCCCTGCCGCTCTGCATACATCGAATACATCCTGTGCAGCGAATGCGCAAAGAGCGCTGCCTCCTCACCGCCCGCACCGCTGCGGATTTCAACAATCACATTGCGGCTGTCGGCTTCATTCTCCGGCATCAGCAGGCGCTCGATCTCTGTTTTCAGTTCGGCGAGCCTTGCGGTTTCCGTCAGCCGCTCCTCCTGTGCCATTGCACGGAATTCGGCATCGGATTCCGGATCGGCAAGCAGCGAATCCAGCCCGTCAATCGTATTTTTACATGCAGAATAGCTGCGGTACGCCTCGACAACCGGCGTCAGCTGCTTGTATTCTTTCATCAGTGCCGCGAGCTTTGCAGGGTCAGCCGCGATGCTGCCGTCCTGAAGCCGCTCCGTCAGTTCGTCATATTTCTGCTCCGCGATCCGGAGCTGTTCTTCAAACTGCATCTGTTTCATCCTTTCATTCGGACACATACATAATTATTATACCACACTTCGGCGGAAAATGCAACAAATACAGGGAGAAAGTAGGAAGGAGCAAGGAGGAGCGAGAAAGTGATGATGCGTTAGGAGTGAAGAGAGAGGAGTGAGGAGTAAAGGTATCCGCCTGCGGCGGATAATTAAATATTTTTCTCTATTCACTTTTCACTTACGAACGATCTGCCGAATTATCTGGATATAGTCAGATAGTT
>CAMHUJ010000188.1 GCA_946188175.1 uncultured Ruminococcus sp. | reverse complement strand
GGATACACAAAGACCGCCATGCACGAAAGAAACGCCGCCCAAATCAGGAAGCCCGTGCTGACCGTCACGACAAGCAGACCTGAAATCAGCAGGATCAGCAGCTTGCCGAAAAACGGAATCGCCGCGATCCAGACCGCTGCAATCAGCATTCTGGTATAGAGCTTATCCGGATCGGGATGCTTGTCGGCGGAGCGTCCGCCGTAGAGATTGCCCAGCGCCATTGCAATCATGATCGTACCTATTATAATAGTCCATACGATCTGTGAGGAGCTGAAATAGGGCGCCAGCAGTCTGCTCGCACCGAGCTCCGCCGCCATGACGGACATGCCGGCGAAGAACTCGGTGAGATACAGATACCATTTATGCGTCAGAATCCTGTACACGCGCGGCTCAGCCGGCATCGGTTTCATCTTCTTCAAAAGCGTTGAAGCCGAGATTCAGCTCGTAGTTGTCGCACCACGGCAGTTTCGTCGATTTCCAGTAGCCCATTGTACCCTTCGGGCAGGCCATACCTGCGATCTTACCGGTAGACTGGCAGAACGGTGCTGCAAGAACCGTCTCACAGGTCGGGAACTGCTTGGTGAAGTCCTCGTCGTAGTAATGGTTGATAATCCACTCGCCGATGATGTTCTTCCAGACTCTTGCGGATGCAATCGACCAGTGGTTCTTGATCTCCTTGTTCTCCTTGTAGCCGATCCAGACGCCGCTTGCGAAGTCCGGATTCAGACCAATGAACATCAGGTCGAACCAGTCGGAGGTCGTACCGGTCTTGCCGGCAATCGGAACCATTGCGCCGCCGGTGTACATCTGTGCAGCGGTACCGGTACCGTTCATGACAACATTCTGAAGCAGCTTGTTCATAACGTAGGAGGTCTCCTCGTCAATGACCTGACGGTAATCCTCGGATGCATCGTAGAAGAGCGAGCCGTCCACGTTGTAGATCTTGTCGATCATATGTGCCTTGCTGTAGTAGCCGCCGTTGCCGTAGGGAATATAAGCATTGACAAGGTTCTTGACCGTGATGCCGTAGCCAAGCGCGCCGACGGCAAGCGGTGCATAGTTGACGTCATAGCCTTCGTTCAGTTCCAGACCGAGGGTCTTCGTTGCAAAATCAAAGACATTCTGTCTGCCGTAGGTCTTGACGAGCAGTGCCGGAATCGTGTTGTAGGAACGCTCGAGTGCGTGGTAAATGTTGATCGTGTTGCCGGAGAAGCTGATGACATTGTTGACATCGGCGTAGTTCGTCGGCCACGGCTTCTCTTCGCCGGTGCGGTCATCCTTCTTCGTCAGCGGCGGGACGTCGCGGACATGCGTGCCCCATGTGATATAGTCGTGATAGAGTGCGTAGCCGTAGCTCGTGACCGGCTTGATCGCGGAACCCGGCTGCTGCGGCTCCGTCGAAGCGAAGCTCGTACCGAGGGAGCCCTTCTTCTCGCCGATGCCGCCGCAGGTGCAGAGCACTCTGCCCTCATAGTCGATTGCGGTGAAGCCTGCCTGAAGCGTCAGGTTCTCATCGTCGGAATACTCGCCGTCGCCGTCCAGATCACGGAAGAAGGTCGTTGCGGCGGTGTTTGTCATGCCCATGAGGATATTGTCCATGCTGGAGAATTTGTTTTCAAGATATGCCTGCATTTCCTTATCAACGGTCGAATAGATCTGATAACCGCCGGTATTGATCAGCGTCATGGCACGCTCACGGGAAATACCCTGATCGTCCATGAGCTTATTTGCAAACTCATTGAGTACCTCGTCGATTGCCCATGTAGTCGGCTTCTGCTCGCCGTGGTCGTCGAGCATGATCGAGCCGTCCTCCATAACCTTCTGTTCTTCCGGATGTGTCATCAGGTATTCGTCGGTATCCTTGAAGACAAGATGCTCGTTCAGCGCTTCCTCATACTCATCAAACGTGATCGCGCCGTTCTTGTACATCTGCTTTAAGATATACTCCATACGGGTGCGGTTGTTCTTTCTGCCCGTATTAACCTCTTCGTCGGTATAATACTTGGTACCGGTGACAGGATTGTCTGCCACTACGTTGTAGCTTGCAAACGGATTGTTGATCTCCGGACTCTGCGGAATCGCGGCAAGGCAGGCACCCTCTGCAATCGAAAGCTGCTCGACATGCTTGCCGAAATAGGTCAGCGCTGCCATTTCGATGCCGTTATTCGGACCGCCGAAGCCGATATAGTTCAGATAATTGATCAGGATTTCATCCTTGGAGTATTTCTTCTCAAGCTCCATTGCGCGGTGAATCTCACGGATCTTACGCTGCGGGCTCTTGTCGTTATCGCCTGTCAGGTTCTTGACAAGCTGCTGCGTGATCGTCGAACCGCCCTGATCGGACGCCCAGAAGCGCAGGATCATATTCGCAAAGGATGCTGCGGTACGCTTGAAATCCACACCCTCATGCTCAAAGAAACGCTCGTCCTCACCGTATACAAACGCATCGCGGACATGCTGCGGTACCTGCTCGAGCTTGACCGGAATTCGCTTCTGCTCGCTCTGTACGGTATAGACCGCTTCATACTCGCCTGTTTCTTTGTTCATCTCATAGATGTTGGTCGCGCCGGTGTTCGACAGCTCCTGAATACTGACAGGCGTCGTGTTTTCCATGTAATTCGTGATATACATGGTCGCCGCTATGGCACAGATCGTGCCCGTGACGGCAAAGAGCAGGAAGAACGACAGAAATGTCGTCATCAGGACGGTACCGATGCTGCCGAGGATTCGCAGAATCAGCGGTCTGCGATACCGTTTCTTTTTCTGCGTCTGCTTCTTACCGGCTGTACCTGTACGACTGGAAGCACTCATTGTTTACAATTCCCCTTTCGAGACTGCTGTTACAATGCGCAGCGCATTTCTGCACGGCGCGTAATAGGTATACGAATACAAGCTATATTATAACACAGAATCCGGCTCTTGTTAAGCACTTTCATAAAATTTTAATGCTTTCTTTATTTGTTGGTGCATAAATCTCAAAATTTACAGCATAATGACGATACAACCGAATGAATAACGCTGAAAGGAGCAACACAACTCATGAATAACACCTCGAGAGCTCTGCTTCCGGCTGTCACGGCAGGGCTTGTATTTCTGTTTTCCGGCAGCGCTGCCTATCTGTACAGCACGATTCAGCCGATTCCGCCCGTGCAGGAGGATGCATTTGCCGCGTACAATGCGAAGGCTGCCGCAAAAGCGCCGGTTCTGCCCGCTCAAACAAATGCAGATACGGATATTTCATTGCCTGCAAACCTGCCGGAGACTGCCTATCTCGTCAAGCTCGAGGGCGATATGCTATATGTCTACGCCGAGGGCAGCAGAGAGCCGGACGCGGTCTATGCGCTGCCTGCCGACTGGCTGCCGGACTATGACCGGACGCTGCTCGAATACGGCTTCCGTGTCTCGGACAGCGCAGAGCTCCGCGAGATCATCGAGGACTATATCTCATGACGCGCGTGATGCATGAAGCGGCAAGGCGCCTGAAGCCCTGCCGACGGAGCAGCGCCGTCCTCGGCTGTGCAAGACTGATGCTGCGGCTGGTCTCGCTGCTTGCGGCATGCAGCATGCAGAACGGACTGCGCCGCTGCGGTTTTCTGCGTTCGGATGCGATGTGCGCGCCGCTGAACGGTGCCGATCTATTCTGCATTCTGCTGTGTTTTGCGGCAATCCTTGCCTGTACGCCGCTCCGGATCACGACGCAATGGCAGGCGGGACGGCTCGCCGGAACCCTCGACGAAAATGATCTCGGATTCCTCTCGCAGTGCGGCAGTCTTTGGCTGTACGGCAGGGCAATCGGCGTCCGGCTGCTCGCCGAGGCGGTCATTCTGCTCTCCGTGATGCCTGCTGTTTTGCTCGGATTTGCTGCAAAATGCATCTGGCTGACGATCCCGCCGGAGCAGGAGAGCATCCTGCCGCTGCTGACTGTCCTGCATCTGATCATTGCGGCGGCGGCGATGCTGCTTCTTCCGCTCCGCTGCCTTGCTGCATCCGCGGCGCTCCCCTTCTGCTATCTCAAGTCGCCGCATGAATCCGCGCTGCGCAATCTCCGGCAGGCGTTCCGCTGTACGCGCGGTCAGACAGGCAGCATCCTGCTGAACCGTCTGCTCGCCGCGCCCATACTGCTCCTCCCCTTCACCGCCGTACATGGCATTCCCGTTCTGCTGGTCTCCGAACAGCTCCGCTGCATCATTGCGCAGCGGCATCTCGCCCCGCATCCGCGCTCCCGCTTCTCTGGTCTCGAGCTGCACGCAATGTGAAAAAACATGATTTTTGAAATTAGAAATTAGAAATGAGAAATTGCGGTATCCGCCTGCGGCGGATGATTTGAAATATGGAGGAAGGAGAAGCATTTTGAGTTAGGAGTGAGAAGTGAGGCGTTGCGGAATCGCCTGCGGCGGATGATTTGAAATATGGAGGAAGAAGGAGCATTTTGAGTTAGGAGTGAGGAGTTGCGGTATCCGCCTTGCGGCGGATGATTTGAAAAGAGTGAAGAGTGAAAAACGGCGGTGCGGCTGCGCCGCGATTTGAAAAGGAGAATTAAAGTTGCAGGTTCTTCCCCTCGAACCCGCGCCCCTGCGCCCAGCGAAAATATACATCGGACCTTCGAGAAAGAATAATATGCCAAAGCTGAACAGGAGACATGAAATATAAAAATGAAAAGCCGGATACGATTGGGAGCTTTCACAGATTGTTTTATAATATAGTATCATATGTTGAGAATTGTGCAGAATGACGGTTTTCTTGTATTTTTCAAAAAATGCTTGACTTTTTCTTCTCGCTGTGCTATAATAACAAAGCTGACCGCGGAAAGCAAGAACGTTCAGAACTGCTGGTGTAGCTCAGTTGGTAGAGCAGCTGATTTGTAATCAGCAGGTCGGGGGT
>CAMHUJ010000187.1 GCA_946188175.1 uncultured Ruminococcus sp. | reverse complement strand
CTTTGCGAGGGAAAGATCTGCTGCATTGATGATGCCGTCGCCGTTGACATCGCCGGGCTTGGAATCACCCGTCGGCGTCACAACCGGATGATCCGGCAGATCGGCTGCCTTCGGTCCGTCGATCTCCGTGCCCTTCGGCGCACCGATCACCTCATCGACATAAAAATCGCAGGTCGTACCGGTATCGCCGTCTGTTTCAAAATAGAACTGGATGCTGCTTGCGCCTGCCGGAATGGTATAGGAGGTATTTGCAAGCTGTACCCATTCGCCCTTCGGTGCAAGACCGCTTGCGATCTTGTCATACTGTGTCTCGCCGGAAGCGTCCTTGTATTCAATCGAGAAATGCATCGGCTCGGATGCACTGGAATTCTGCTTGACAACCGCGCTGAAGCTGTAAGCCTCGCCCGCCTTGAAGCTGCCGCTCAGGGTATGTGCGGTGCCGTGCCATGTCGATTCGCGTCCCGTCACGGCAAGCGACTTGCTGCCTGCATACTTGTCAGCCGAGACTGTTTCGGCAGATGCGCCGCCGCGTCCGGTGAAGCCGTCTGTGCCGTTCTCGAAGGTGTAATGGAACAGATAGCCGTCCGGATCCGGCTCCGCTTCGCCCGTGCTGACGACAAAGGTCGTCACCGACTGTGCCGGAAGCGATGCAGAGAAGCTCTTGTCGCTGTAGCTCGGTGCAGAAGTGGCGCGGAAGTTTTCGCTGCCGGTCGTGTGATATGCTTCGATGCCGGAAATCTTCTCGCCGCTGCTGATCGTAAAGTTCTGGGTCTTTGCGCTCGGGGTCGGGTTGATCGCAACGACCGTGATCTGATTATCCTGCTTATAGGCAGAGACCATTGTCTGGAGCTGACCGTAGTTGCCGTTCTTGGTATCCATGGCAACATACTTCTTGCCCTCCGGAAATTCAGTCGCTGCAATGCGGACCGCGCCCGGACGGACCCACTTGGAATACTGTGCCATCATGGCGCCGCGCTTGGAAACGGTTCCGTTTTCATTCATCGGACCGTACTGACGGCGGATGTACCACCAGACATATGCGCTCAGATTGCTGACGCACATGCCGTTATGAATGTTCTCCGCGACAGCGAGTGCCTCGGGGAAGCGGTCGGAGGAATTGTTGTCGGAGTTCGGAACATAGACCTCTGTCATCCAGAGCTCCTTGCCGCAGTTTTCGAGCTCCGGATAATCCATCCAGTCTCTTGTCGTGCCGTAGTAGTGCGTACCGAAGACATCACAGTTCGCCATTGCCTTGGCATTGTTCATGATCTTCTTATAGTAGCGCTTGCCGCCGTCGCCGCCGCTGATCCACGAGGCGCCGTCCGGCGAGAACTGGAAGGATTCCGGCGACATCAGCTTTGTACTCGTGATCTTGTCACCGTAATCCGCAACGAAATTCATCGCCTCATCGGTTGACCAGTATGTCCAGTCATGTGCATAGTCCGGCTCGTTCTGCACCGAGATCGAATACAGATTGACGCCGTTCTGCTTCATATAGTTGCCGAAATCATTGAGATGCGTTGCATATGCGCCGTAGTTTTTGGAGGGCAGATGCAGCTTGCCCTTGCCGTTGCCGCTCTCTGCGAGACTGGAAGGCGGCTCCCACGGCGACGCAAAGACCGTGACATCATGCTCTGACGCATATTTCGCGGTCGGCACTGCCTTGTTCCACTGGTTCTTATCCGGATTGACGAACACGCGGAGCACCGTGAAGCCGAGCTGATTTGCGCCGTTTCCGAACGCCGTCTCACGCTGGGCAGAGGTCAGATCGCCTGCCCATTCCGGATGATTGATTCCGCCGAAGCCGCGGATGCTCTGGTAGGTTGTTCCGGTGTCAATGACACAGTCCCCTGCCGCGCTGACAGGCACCGGAAACGCCGCGCAGGTGCCGGTCAGCAGAATCACTGCACCGGACAAAAACGCGGCAGCGCGTTTGAATTTCTTTGTCTTTTTCATTTCCTTTCCCCTTATATAAATAAAATGACCGGACTCCGCAGCATGCATCCCGCTGCCGGAGCAATCCCTGCAAAACACAGCAGGGACTATTCTAAGTATAACACGGCACATTTTTCCGGTCAATAACGTTTTGTGCAAATATTGTGACGGATTGCGTCAACTTTCCAAAAATTGTTATAAAAGTTACAAAGTTGTACGGTTCAGCGCAGCGACTTCCGATCCGGTCAAAAATCCGGTTTCAAACGATTCGCAGACAGCAATCCGCCGCCTGCAAGCACAGACGGCGGGTTCGTTATATTTCTGCAAATACGTCCTTTTCCGAGCAGAATATGCACATCCCGGCCGCTCCGGCATATGCAAAGCAGCAGGCATTTTCCGCGCATTTCCGTATATTTCAGGCGGATTCAGTATAACATGATCCATTGGAATCGTCAAGCCGGCAGGCAGTCTGCGGCGCATCCGGAGTCCGTCAAGTGTGCCCGTCAATCTGACCAAATTTACAGTACGCGCTTTGTACCGTTCGCCAAAAATCCGCCGCAGCTCTTGACTTTGAGTGAACTCTAAGTATTATAATAAAAGCATCTTTCCGGAGGTGATCTGTATGACGATCAAGGAGGTATGCAGCCGGTTCGGCATCAGTCCGGATACGCTGCGGTATTATGAGCGCGTCGGCGTGATTCCGGAGGTGCACCGCACGGCGGGCGGCATCCGCGATTACACCGACGAGGACATCGGCTGGGTCGAGACCGCAGCCTGCTTCCGCAGTGCCGGTATGCCGATTGAGCTGCTGATCGAATATGTCCGGCTCTCCAAAGAAGGCGACGGCACGATTGCAGCACGCTGCGAACTGCTCAAACAGGCAAGGGAGCACATCCTTGCGGAACGGCAGAAATGTGACTGCGCACTCGAAAAAATGAACTACAAAATCGGTGTCTACGAAAAGGCTGTGCAGACCGGTGTGCTCGACTGGAACAACGGTGCCTGCGGCTGCAAATGCAACAATGATAAGGAGTAATCTATGCTGATCGAAACCGTCAATTCCCCTGCTGACATCAAAGCATCCGACATAAATCAGCTCACCGCGCTTGCCGCGGAGATCCGCAGCGGTCTGATGAACCGGCTCTCCAGACGCGGCGGACATTTCGGACCGAATTTCGGCATCGTCGAAGCGACAATCGCGCTGCACTATGTCTTCGATTCGCCGCGCGACAAATTTGTCTTCGATGTTTCGCATCAGTGCTATACGCATAAGATTCTGACCGGACGCAAAGCGGCATTCTTTGACGCAGCGCATTTCGGCGATGTCTCCGGCTATACGAATCCGGAGGAGAGCGAACATGACTTTTTCAATGTCGGGCATACGTCCACCTCGGTGAGCCTTGCCTGCGGACTTGCAAAAAGCCGTGACCTCAAGGGCGAATCCGGCAATGTGATCGCAGTCATCGGCGACGGTTCATTAAGCGGCGGCGAGGCACTCGAGGGGCTCGATTTTGCCGCGGAGCTCGGCAGCAATTTCATCATCGTCGTCAATGACAATGATATGTCGATCGCGGAGAATCACGGCGGTCTCTATCAGAACCTCAAGGCGCTGCGCGATACAAACGGCACTGCGCAATGCAATCTGTTCCGCGCGCTGGGGCTTGATTACCGCTATGTCGCGGACGGAAACGATCTTGCTGCACTGATCGAAGCATTCTCTGCGGTGAAGGACACCGATCATCCGACCGTCGTGCATATCCGCACGAAAAAGGGCAAGGGCTATCTGCCTGCGGAGACTGACAAGGAAAGCTGGCACTGGCATATGCCGTTTGATCCGGAAACAGGCAAGACACTTTACACCGGCGGCGGCGAGAATTACGGCGACCTGACCTGTGAATACCTGATGAAAAAAATGAAGGCGGACAGGCGCGTCGTGACAATGGTCGCGGCAGTACCGACAAATATCGGCTTTACGGAGGAAAAACGCCGCGAAGCCGGAGCGCAGTTTATAGATGCGGGCATTGCGGAGGAGCATGCCGTCGCTATGGCATCCGGCATTGCGAAAAGCGGCGGAAAGCCCGTCTTTGCAACGCATTCGAGCTTCTTTCAGCGCACCTACGATCAGCTCTCGCAGGATCTCTGCATCAACCGCAGTCCGGCAACGCTGCTCGTCAATACCGCATCCGTCTACGGCATGCACGATATCACGCATCTCGGCATCTTCGATATCCCGATGATGTCCAATATCCCGAATCTTGTCTATCTCGCGCCGACAAACTGTGAGGAGTATTTCGCAATGCTGGAATGGAGCATCGAACAGGACAGATATCCGGTCGCGGTGCGCATCCCCTGCAACGGCGTGCATCATACGGACAAGCCCGCCGATACCGATTACAGCGCGCTGAACCGGTATCAGATCACGCAGCACGGCGCAAAAACGGCAATCCTCGCACTCGGCGACTTCTATCAGCTCGGCGAAGCACTCGCAAAGCTGATCGCGGAGAAAACCGGTACCGCCCCGACGCTCATCAATCCGCGCTATATCACGGGACTGGATGAAGCACTGCTTTGTCAGCTCAAGGCAGATCACGATACCGTCATTACGCTCGAGGACGGCATTCTGGACGGCGGCTTCGGCGAGAAGATCGCAAGGTTCTACGGTACTTCGGACATAAAAGTATTCTGCTACGGGCTGAAAAAGGAATTCATTGACCGCTATGCCCTCGAGGATGTGCTGAAAGCAAATCATCTGACGCCGGAACAAATCTGCAACGATATTTACAAAGGAGAATGAATCATGGAAGCAATCGAAAACCTCATCACAAGAAGAAGCGTGCGGCAGTACAAGGCAGACCCCGTCCCGAAGGAGATCATCGAAAAGATCATCGAGGCAGGCACCTATGCGCCGACCGGCATGAACTGGCAGGCGCCGGTGATTATCGCCGTGACGAACA
>CAMHUJ010000186.1 GCA_946188175.1 uncultured Ruminococcus sp. | reverse complement strand
CGGTATCGAATGCAAAGATCTGTGTGATCTCTCCGGATTTGCAGAGATCGGATGCGGCAATGCCGCGCATCATTGCGGTGCCCATATTGCCGGCACCGAGGAATCCGAGTTTGATCTGAGTAGCCATGTTAGAATCCTTCTTTTATGATTTTTTCTGCTGCATTGCGAAATGCGCAGTAATAATACAGGGAACCGAGACCGATGACGCTGCTGCCGGTTCCGAGCGCTGCACGGACAGCTTCTTCGACCGATTTGCAGGCATGTGCCGGAATCCCGGCCGATGTGAAAACATCCGCAAGGGTCTGCGCATCCAGCGCGCGCGGACTGTCCGGCGTCACCGTATAGATCGATTTTGCAAGCGGCAGGAGCATCGCCGGATACTGCCTGTAATCCTTATCCGCCATGACGCCGATGACAAAGGTCAGCGAACGCTCTGCGCCGAAGCAGTGCGTCAGTGTTTCGGCAGCTTTCTGCATGCCGTCGGGATTATGTGCGCCGTCAAAGATCACATAGGGTGTCTTCCGGAGCACTTCCATGCGCGCCTGCCAGCGGCATTCTGCAAGCCCCTGCCGGACTGCCTGCTCCGGAATTGCAATGCCCTGCTGCCGGAGCAGCGTGACCCCTTTGAGAACCAGCGCGGCATTTTCCGGCTGATAAGCGCCGGACAAACCGAGCCGCAGGCTCCCGTATTCCCGACTGATGCAGTCCGTGCCTTCCGGTGTCATATTTATGATTTCAAGTGCTTCATCCGGCTGATACACCGGTGCATGCAGCTTCTTTGCCGTATCGCGGATCACTTTGAGGACCGCTTTGTTCCGGCAGCCTGTCAGCACCGGACAGTCCTGCTTGATGATGCCTGCCTTGTGTGCAGCGATCTCCGGCAGCGTATTGCCGAGATATGCGCAGTGATCCTTCCGGACATTTGTGATGACGGAAAGCAGCGGTGCAGTGATGACATTCGTGCAGTCCGTATCACCGCCCATGCAGCATTCGATGACGGCAAATTCACATTGTTCCTTTGCAAATATCCGGAAGGCTGCGGCAGCAATGATTTCAAATTCCGTCGGCAGATCGTCCATTTGTTCCGCCTGATCATGAACCGCTGCTACGGTTTCTGCGAACTGCTCCGGCGAAGCGGCTTTGCCGTTGATCCGGAAATATTCATGCGGCGAACAGAGGGCAGGGGAGGCAAAGTGTCCGGTTTTGTATCCGGCAGCCTGAAGCACTGCTGCGAGCATTGCCCCGACCGAGCCTTTGCCGTTCGTGCCGGAAATATGGATGATCTGCATTTTTGTCTGCGGATCGCCGAGCCGTTTTGTCAGCTCCGTAACGCGCGACAGCCCGAGCTTATAGCCGCGTCCGGCAGCCGCTTTGAGATACGCAGTCGCTTCGGCATCCGTCATCTTTTGCCGAGCCTTCCGAGCTGTGCGGAAAATGTCTTATTGGAAAGCAATGCGGTAATGATCAGTGCTTCGACCGTGCCGATGACCAGATAGAGCGGAATGCGCAGTGCGACCTGCGGCATCGCATAATGATAATAGAGAACCAGACCGGCGGATTTGATAATCATAGAGCCGAGCACATGTGTGACGAGCACGGTTATCCAGTTCCGGAGCAGACCTTCCGGCAGCCGCACGGCAGGGAAGTTCGGCACTCTGCGGTACAGCAGTCCGGAAACCAGACCGATGCAGCCTGCGCCGAGCGTAATGATCGGGTTGATCGAATAGCCGACGATCAGGCAGCCGATGATATCCGCGATGATGCCGACGAGGAAGCCGGCGGGTGCGCCGAGAAACATACCTGCCATGAGAATCGGCAGATTCTCAAAGCTGACGCGGAACGGTCCTGCGGTGAAAGCCAGAACCTTTCCGAAAATGATGCTCAGTGCGGCGAGCATCGCCATGATCGTGAGGACACGGACATCCTTCATGGATGCAGCTGCGGAATGGGAATTCTTCATAAAAATACACTCCTTTGCACAATTACCCTGAATGCACAAAGGAGTGTTGTATTTCCCTTATGCCTCAGCGGGATGCGGAAACCTCACCGCAAGCGTCAGCGACGCTTTTCGTCCGCCCGACAACTCCCCGTCCGGACGGCACTTTACGCGAAATTTCCTACTCTGCGGCAGAAGCGGTGCTTCTGCCCGGCATGAATGCGTTTTAACGCAGATGTCTTTATGCTCAGATGCTGATGACCTTGGTGAGATCATAGAGATCGTCGTCAAAGGGCTTCGTCATCTTGAGTGCTTCCTGAATATCGTAATCGACGAGCTTCGTGCCGCGGATACCGACGACACGGTTGCCGATGCCCTGCTCAAGCAGATTGACGGCATAGTTGCCCATCTGGCTTGCGAGGACTCTGTCACGAACCGTCGGAGAACCGCCGCGCTGGACATGTCCGAGAATGGTTGCACGGGACTCGATGCCGGTTCTTGCCTGAATCGTCTTTGCGATCTCCTCGGAATGGCCGACGCCCTCTGCAACGATGATGATGAAATTCTGTTTGCCGATCTTGCGGCTTGCCTGCATCTTCTCGATGATCTCGTCGAGGTTGTACTCTCTCTCGGGGCACAGAATCTCGACGGCGCCGCATGCGACACCGGTATTGACGGCGATATAGCCTGCGCCTCTGCCCATGACCTCAACAACGGAGCATCTGTCGTGGCTGTGGCTGGTATCGCGGAGCTTGTCAACGAGCTCCATGACCGTGTTCATTGCGGTATCATAGCCGATTGTGAAATCGGTGCTGGAAATATCGTTGTCGATCGTACCCGGCAGGCCGATGCAGGGGATGCCGTGTGCGGAAAGATCGCCTGCGCCGCGGTAGGAGCCGTCGCCGCCGATGACGACCAGACCCTCAATGCCGAGCTCATTACATGCTGCAACGCCCTTGAGGACGCCTGCCTCCTCCTTGAACTCAAGGCAGCGTGCGGAAAACAGCTTTGTGCCGCCGCGCTGGATAATGGACGAGACAGAACGCAGATCCATTTCGTAAACGTCACGGTTCAGCAGACCGTTATAGCCTCTGTTGATGCCGATGACGGACATTCCCTTGTAGATCGCGGTACGGACGACTGCGCGGATTGCAGCGTTCATGCCCGGTGCGTCGCCGCCGCTTGTAAGTACACCGATTCGCTTCATAGTTTTTATCCTCCTCATGATTGCATACCGTGCAGCATAAGCACAGCATCATTCTTTTTATATCGTGCATAATCTGCCGCTTACTATTTTACTACTTTTTTCCCGATTCGTCAAGTGCCTTATCCAGCATTTTTCGGGTTTGTTTCCAAATTGTTACATAATCGGCGAAAGAAACAAAATCGGCGGAAATCCGGCGGGATTTCAGGGCACGGAGGACGACCGCTGCCGCCGCTGCTTTTCGGTTTCATACTTGCGCTTTGTGGCAAGTCCGCCGCGGATATGGCGCTCCTGCTTGTTCTTTTCGATGATCTCATGCACCTGCGCGGAGAGTCCTGCGTGCAGGCGCGGCAGCCGGACGGTGATATCCTTGTGGACGGTCGATTTGGATATGCCGAAGACGGCGGCGGTGCTGCGGACGGTCGCTGCATGTGCTGCGATATATTCGCCGAGCCGGAGTGCCCGTTCATCGAGCATGTCGGCTCCGGCGGCGGTCGGATAGGGATGTTTACGCAATCTGCTCACTCCTTGCATGATCGGGCAGAGCCCTGTCTGCTGCATCATATGCGGCGCGGGGCGCGATCATGCAAAAAAAGCCGCGGCATTCTGCATTCTGCAAAATACCGCGGAGCTCTTGAGGATAATCCGGAGGGGGCGATTACTTGTTGTACGCTGCGAAGGCGTTGTCAACGGTCTCCTTTTCGCAGGGCTTCGTGAATGCGGAAATGACCGGAACAATGACAATCGAGAGAATCATCAGCAGCGCGCCGGCATTGATCGGCGATGCGAGATTCAGCGGCAGCGATGCAGCCCACTTGATGAAGCCGCCGAAGCTGTCCTTGAAGAAGGTGAAGATGCACATATGCGCGACGGTCGAAATGACGCCGAGTGCAAAGCTCGTCCAGACGGCAGCCTTTGTGGTCTTTTTGCTGAACAGTCCCCAGAGGAACGGACCGAGGAAGGAGCCGGAGAGTGCACCCCATGAATAGCTCATGAGCGTCGTGATCGCGGCGTTCTTGTTCATTGCGATGATAACGGAAACGAGCAGGAAGAAGATAATCAGCACACGCATCGTGATGAATTCCTTTTTCTCGTCCATTTTGCCCTTGGATGCCGGACGGAGCAGGTCATGCGCGAGGGTCGTCGAGGAGGTCAGAACCAGTGCGGAGAGCGTCGAAAGGGATGCGCTGAGCACCAGAACAACAACCAGTCCGATCAGCAGCGGCGGCAGCGCAGTCTGGAGCATATTCGGAACCATTGCGTCGAATTCAAGCTTGCCGTTCGAGAGCTTCTGAATCATGTTCGTGCCGAGACCCTGACCGTCCTCGGTCGTGTTGAAGAGTCTCGTGAAGCCGCCGAGCAGATAGCATCCGCCGGAAACGATCAGGCAGAAGAAGGTCGAGATGATCATGCCGCGCTTGATATCCTTTTCATCGCGGATCGCGTAGAACTTGTGGGTCATCTGCGGCAGCCCCCATGTGCCGAGCGAGGTCAGGACAACAACGCCGAAGAGGTTGATCGGGTCCGGTCCGAAGAGGGAGGCGAGCTTGCCGTCCGGAACCGCCGTGACCTGTCTGAGCATGTCAACCGAGCTGCCGAGACCGCCGTTGTAATTGAGAATGCAGATCACGACTGCGGAAATGCCGACGAGCATGATCATGCCCTGAATGAAGTCGTTGACCGCCGTTGCGGAGTAGCCGCCGAGGACGACGTAAATCGCGCTCAGGACTGCCATTGCGATCATGACATACTG
>CAMHUJ010000185.1 GCA_946188175.1 uncultured Ruminococcus sp. | reverse complement strand
TCCGCGGATTCCGGAACCGGATGACTGGCAGGCGTTGTATTCCGCTTATGATACAGCAGCAATGTATCGCCGTTGAAGGTGTAGCTGAACTTTTCGGCGGGGATAAAATCATCCGGAAAATAAACGCCCTTCGGCGTGATATACTCATATCTGAATACCGTCAGCTCCAGCGCATATACGATGCCGTCAACCAGCCAGAATGCGAGAAGAAGTGTGTACCATCTTTTCTTTGTTTCAGGCTTTTTTCGCAGCGTTTCGCGGTATTCTTCGATTGTCTGTGATTCGTTGGTCTTTTGGTAGTCAAGGAGTCCTTCGTTGATATCGCCGATCTTTTCCGCGGCAAAATAAATATAGCTGCATGAGAGCGGAATCCAGATCAGCGCACAGACAAGATTGATGATTTTTGCCCGCAGATCTTTGCGGACTTTGACTTGTTCCGGTTCCTGTTTGATCAGTCGTGTATATTTGATGTAGCGGTAAATGATCCAGATGATGAGCACGATGAGCAGTATGCTGAGAATCAGGAACAAATATTTCATAATGTATTCTCCTATTGTGTTGTGATGACGGGTTGAAATACTGGTTTACTGCACCGGTTGGAGCGGCACAAAACCGGTAGCCCCAATGATCTGCTGTGCCTCGGCTGACTGCATCCATTCGAGCAGCACCGGCAGATCGGGGTGTGTATTGTGTTTGTCGTATACCGCGAAAAATGAACTGATGATCGGATAGCTGCCGTCCGCAATATGCTGTGAAGTCGGGGAGACGCCGTCCAGCGAGAGCATTTTGACATCGCCGTTTCCGACGAGATCGGAGACATAATACCGGAATGAGAAGCCGATTGCGCTGCCGGAGAATCCAAACGGATTTGCGTGCATTTCCTGCCCGTTCATGAAGGATTCCATGGCGCTCTGGCTGCCGCTGCCGGGATTGCGCTGCTTTGCGTCGATCAGCAGATGCTTGCCGCCGACCTGACTCCATGTGTGCAGCTTGCCGGAATAGATATCACGCACCTGCTGACAGCTTAGGTTATCGACCGGATTGCTGCCGTTGACCAGAAATACAAAGGCGTCATAGCCAAGCGGGATGAATTCGAGATCGGCGCCCTGCTCCTTTGCATAGGCAAGCTGTTCATCCGAGGGCTTTACGCAGACGGCGATGTCGATTCTGCCCTCTGCGATTGCCTGATATGCGCCGCGTGTATTCGTATACTGCATGGCGCTCTCCGGCGTAAAGCTGCTGCCGTCATAATGCACGCTGGATTCCGGATAAACCGCGTGAACAAAGGCAGAATAAACCGGAAACAGTCCGGCAGCCCCGTCAATGACCGGCGGCTTGTCCGAGAGCTTCACTGCGGAATCGACCGCGGCAATCTTAGATTCTGCATCAAACGGCAGATACTCCGAAACCGCAACGGATTTTGCCTGCATTTCCGCGCTGGTCTTATCATGGCAGCGCTTCGTCATGGTGCTGTATACCGCGACGTCAAATGCGGCAAAAAAGCATGCGGTACCGAGCAGCGCCGCGATTTGTTTTGTCAGTATTTTCATCGTTTTACCGTCCGTTCACAATATAGGAGATGATCGAGCAGTTATCATAGAGATGCTTCGTATATATCAGCAGAAGCAGGCTTGTGACCGCGCCGATGATGATGATTGCGGCAAGCAGTCTGTGAAAAGTACGTTCTTTCATCTCTTCCCCTCACATATGCCGGAGACCTTCGGCAAACCATGCGATCATCAGACCGTCCAGAATCGCCGTGACCGCCGTCAGCACGAGCAGTATGATCAGTCTTTTGCGCAGCGGTTCGCGCTCGGGGGCATCCTTCGGCGCTTTGCAAAGCCGGATCAGCGTGACAGCCGACCAGATGAAAAATACAAACGGTGAGAATAGAATCACAGGCATGATCACTATACTCAGCATCGGAAACCCTCCTTTGGTTTATATTGCAGCTTTATTATACCACATTTTTCGCTGGATTTCAAGCAGACAGATAAAGAATTCGGAAGGCGGAAGTCTTTGATGCGTGGGAAGCTGCGGAATATGGAGCAGGAAGGAGAAGGGAGGAAGGAGGAGGTAGGAAGGAGGAAGTATTGAGGAGTGAGGAGTGAGGAGTTGTGGTATCCGCTTCGCGGATGATTTTGAAATATGGAGGAAGGAAAAGGGCGAATCACAAAACCTGCCGGCGGGCTTTAGATCCATTCAGGCGGGCGTTGCCCGCTTGACAATCGGGCGGAGTTATGGTATACTCATTAGGAAAATGCGAGATCAATCACTTTATAAATAGGAAGGTGTGCTGACATGGACTTTACGCTTCTCTTTGAGCGTTACCCCTTCTTTCGGGAAGCGGCAACTGCTTTCGTCGTCATATTCGTTGATATCTGCGCGCTGGTGATTCTGATCGCAGCAGGCAGGGAGCGCCGCCGCGGTGACCGCCGCTGGGCAAAGGAAGGCAGAGGCTATATGCTCGCCTGTGCCGGTGAGATCTATCCGCTCGGTGCCGCAGAGGTGCTGATCGGCAGACACCCCTCTGCGGATATCCAGTTTCCCGATACCGAAATCTCACGCTTTCATGCGCTGCTGACGCTCTCGGACGGCAAATGGCGCATCGAGGATATCGGCGCGCACAACGGCGTCCTCGTCAACGGCAGGAAGATCACCAAGCCCTGCACGCTGCATCTCAACGACTCCATTACAATCGGCAGCCGCAGACTGGTTGTCATCAAGGGAGACGGAAAGGATGTGGCATAATGGCAAAGAGCTCTAAACCGCTTTCACATCCGTTTCTGTTTCTGCTCGTGCTGCTCGCGCATTCGGCGATGATGCTGCTCGTTGCCTGCTCCTTCGGCATTACGCCCGAGGTGCTGAAAATGGCATGCGCCGTCCTGACCGCCGATTTTGTCGGCTCGATCATTCTCGCAATCGTCAACCGCGAGGCGTGTACCGTCGATACCGTGCTGCTGCTGGTGATCGGCATGAGCACGATCTATCAGTCCTGCTTCGGCGGCTTATCCTTCGCCGTCAAGCATTTTGTCTTCGGCATCGCGGCATTCGTGATGTGTCAGATTTCCTATGCCGTGACGCGCAATCCCTATCGCGCCGAGCGCCTGAAACCGCTCTGGTACGGCATGTTCTTTGCACTGGTTGCGGCGATCTTCTTCCTGACGGGCAGCCGCGGCATCTGGATTGATCTCGGTCCGATCACGATTCAGCCCTCGGAATTTGTCAAGCCGGTGTTCGTGCTGATCTGTGCAAGCTCCGTGCGGACGCAGCTCCATAAATCCGAGATCGCGGGCATCCACTTTGTACCGGATAATCTGATGCTGATTTTCTGCACGGTCGTGATCGCGGCACTGCAATGGTGGTGCAGAGACCTTGGCTCGCTGCCGACCTTTGTCGCAATCGCGGGCTGCGGCATTCTGCTGCGCTTCTGCTATCTGCGCGAGAAAATCTCGGTGCGTCTTATGGTGTTCCTCGGCGCATGTGCGGTTATGGCAGGCGTATTTGCGTGGAAGCTCGCACCGGAATATGTGCAGGCGCGTCTGCATTCCGATATCTGGGCGGATATGTCCGGCTCCGGTTATCAGCAGGTCAAGGCGCTGACGGCAATCGCCGAGGGCGGCTGGTTCGGCAAGGGCGCCGGTAACGGTACACTGATTCATGTTGCCGCATCGCGCACGGATATCGTATTCTCGACGATCTGTGAGGAATGGGGACTGTTCACCGGCATGATGACCGTCGTTCTGGTGCTGTTCCTGCCGGGCTCGATTCTGACGGTTCCGCCGCGCAGCTATTATCACTCCGGTCTGGCGGTCGGCGTGGCTGCGGCATTCATCGTGCAAATGGCGCTCAATATTTTCGGCTCCTGCAATGTGATTCCGTTCACGGGCGTGACGATTCCGTTTATCTCGCAGGGCGGCAGCTCCATGCTGGCAAGCGGGATTCTCGCAGGCTTTCTGAAGGCGGCGCAGGCTCCGGTCCTGACGGAGAAGACCGCGCCGAAGAAGGAGGGCAGATAATATGGTACCCAGACAGCAGCTCCGGCAGCGTCCGCCGATTCCGACGCTCGATGTCTCCTCGCCGCGCAGCATGCGCAGAGCCGGAAAATGGACGGCACTCTTTCTGACCGCATTTGTCATCGGGCTGATTTATCTCGGCTGGCGGCTGATCTCGGAATCTGCATTCTATATGGCGAAATCCGGTCAGGCAACCTACGGCAAGGTCACGGACCGCACCGGCGATATCCTCTTTGACGGCACGCAGCCGCTGAATAACTATGACTGGGGACATTTCGCCGATGTCGGCAATCTGATCGGCGATACGAGCGGTCAGATGAGCAATACGGTCGTTGCGCGCAATGCAAGCGATCTGGTCAACTACAGCTTTACCTACGGCTCCGGCGCCGATGCGGCAGTGCTCGAAACGACGCTCCTGCACCGCGCAAACCGCGCAGTCTATGATGCATACGGCATGAAAAACGGTACGACAATCGCCTATAACTGGAAGACCGGCGAGGTCTGTGTCTGCGTGAGCCGTCCCTGCGTCGATATTGCACAGGGCTATGCGCATATCGCGGAAATGGCGGAGGGCAGCCTGCTCTGCAAGGCATTCTGTCCGACGGTTCCCGGCTCGACGCAGAAGGTCTCGACGCTGCTTGCGGCGTATCAGTCCGCAGGCGTGGATGCAATCAACAGTCAGCAGTTTAACTGTACCGGTTCATGGGCGAATCCGAACGGCGATGTCATCAAGTGTCATCAGGATTACGGTCACGGCACACAGGATCTGGCGGCGGCATTCGCAAACAGCTGCAATCCCTATTTTGCACAGCTCGTACAGTCCGGCATTGTGCCGCTCTCCGATCTCATCACGGGCTATACGCGCATGGGCTATGCGG
>CAMHUJ010000184.1 GCA_946188175.1 uncultured Ruminococcus sp. | reverse complement strand
GCTGACCGAGATCAAGTGGGATGCGGAATCCGCTGAAAAGGGCGGTTATGAGCACTTCATGCTGAAGGAAATCCATGAGCAGCCGAAGGTTATCCGTGATACGATCAATTCCGTCGTCGCTGACGGCGTGGTGCATTTCGAGAGCGTCAGCCTGACCGATGAGGAGATGCAGGAGATCGAGCAGGTCTATATCGTAGCCTGCGGCTCTGCATATCATGTCGGCATGGCGGTGCAGTATGTGATCGAGAATCTCACCAGCCTTCAGGTCCGTGTGGAGCTCGCATCCGAATTCCGCTACAGAAAAATGACGCTCAATAAAAAGAGTATTGTCATTGTGATCAGTCAGTCCGGCGAGACCGCCGATACGCTGGCGGCACTCCGCGAGGCGAAGAATCAGGGCATCAAGACGCTCGGCATCGTGAACGTCGTCGGTTCTTCGATTGCGCGCGAGGCGGACAATGTCTTCTATACGCTCGCAGGTCCGGAGATTTCCGTTGCGACGACCAAGGCATACAGCACGCAGCTTGTCGCAGGCTATCTGCTTGCACTCCAGTTTGCGAAGGCGCGTAATGAGATCACCGAGGAGCGCTATGAGGCACTGCTGAAAGAAATCTATTCGATTCCGGATAAGGTCGAGAAGATTCTCGAGGATACCGAGCGTTTGCAGTGGTATTCCGCAAAGCTGATCAATGTCGGCGATGCGTTCTTCATCGGCAGAGGCATCGACTATGCAATCGGCATGGAGGGCAGCCTGAAGCTCAAGGAGATCAGCTATATCCACTCCGAGGCATATGCAGCCGGTGAGCTCAAGCACGGTCCGATCAGCCTGATTGAAAAGGGCACGATTGTCATCAGCATTGTGACGCAGGACGCACTGACCGAGAAGACCGTCAGCAATATGGTCGAGGTCAAGAGCCGCGGTGCAAAGCTCATGGCTGTCACGACCGCAGGCAATTATTTCCTTGAAGATACGGCAGAATTCACCTGCTATGTTCCGAAGATCGAGCCGCTGTTTGCGGGCAGCCTGAGTGTTATTCCGCTCCAGCTTCTGAGCTATTATGTCTCGATCGGCAAGGGCTTCGATGTGGATAAGCCGCGTAATCTCGCAAAATCCGTCACGGTTGAATAAGAACAATAAAAAATCCGCGGAATCATTGCAGATGCTTTGATTCCGCGGATTTGTTCTATTTGGATGCTTCGCTTTGCAGGAGCCGTTTCAGCAGCGAGAGATCGGCTGCACTGAGGATGCCGTCGCCGTTGCAGTCTGCACCTGCCGCAGATTTCAGGGTATCCGTTTTCGTCAGCAGATAGGCTTGCAGCGCTGTGAGATCATTGCGCGTGATTCTGCCGTCGCCGTCCGCATCGCCGCGCAGCAGACTGTCATAGACCGGCGATATGTTACAGATATCGACCTTCCGCTCCGCGCCGCTTGGCTTGGTAATCCGTACACTGTAGGTACCGGCGGAATCCGTATCCGCTTTCCCGATCTCATAATGATCCGCTGCCGCATTCACGATTGCCTGACCGTCGTGATACCACTGGAATGACGCATCCTTTGCATCGGTCAGCACGCGCATCACATAAGACTGCTGCTGCATCAGCGGGACCGTCTGCAAGGTGTTGTAAACCGTGATGCTGTCTTTCAGCGTGAACGGCTCCTTCGCGGTGACATCGGAGCTGACCTTCCAGTCATTCGCGCTGTCCTGCAAAGCGTACCGCACATCGCTTATTGTAACTCCGGCTTTCAGCCCCATGACCTCGCCGAACGGAATCTGAAACTCAATGATGCCGTCGCTGTGCTTTTGCAGGATTCCGACCGGTTCGCCGTGATTGAAATATATGAAGCCGTTGCTTGCAAAATAGATCCAGTAGTTTTCGCCGTTCGTCTGATTTTTCAGATGCAGATTATGCACCTCGGCTTCCGCACCGGTATCGTATTTTGCGGTGACATAAAGATTGTTTGCATCCTGATGCAGCCAGATCGCCGCATTTTCATTTTCGGCGGCAGGCTCGCCCTGTTCGCTGTCATGTGAGCGTGCGCCGTCCACGATCTGCAAGCCGCTGAGTGTATACAGGATACCGTCGCTGCTGTCGGGGCTTGTGATCTGCATGATATCCACCGACGGCTTCACCTGCACCGTGCCGATGAAATTTGCGCCGAGCGCGGGCTGCCAGATATCGGGATTCGCAAACCGCACCGACCGCAGATGACACTGGTCAACCGTATTCTCGCCGACCGACAGCTTGAGATAGACATTCCACTTGTCGGGGTCGATTCCGCCCGGCAGCTTTACGGAAATCTGCTCTCGGACGGTTTCGCGGGAGTGCCAGTTCCGCGAATCGAGCGTGAGCGGGATGCGGATAAATTTGCAGTCTTTTTCAAGCAGAAGCTCGGCTTTCTGCTGCCGGACGGGATTTGCAAAGCCGGTGTTTTCGACGGCGAATCTGATCTGCAGGCTGCCGCCCTGTTCGGTTTCCTTTGAGAGCTTTACGTCGCGCAGGAAAAAGCGGTAGCCGAGGTGATCGCGTATGAATTTGCGGACGGTTTGCCCGTAATACGCAGAATTATCCGCATCCGGCACATCGTATTCCTTCCCGAAGGTATAATCGTTATAGAGCCCGAAGATATTGGAATTGATGTAGCTGAGATGCGTCAGATACATTTCAGGGATCGCGTTCTGCGGCAGATAGGTTTCATATTTCTGCGCAAATTCGAGATTACCGGAGAATTCACCGCCGAAATAGCTGCGGACGGTCTGTCTGCCGAGCCATGCGGTTTCGGCAGCGCGGTCGGAGTAGGTGCCGAGGTCGCTGTCCGAGCCCATATAGCCGTCGTCATAGAGTCCGACGCGCGCGGCACGGCTGTCCGGCTCGGATTCCCAGTCCGCGAGCGCCTTCTGTTCGATGCCTGCCCATTTTGCGAAGATATTGGGCGTCCGGACGGTCACGGGGATCGGGTCGGGGACGATATCGAGCATGAGATCGAGCAGCTCCGCCTTTTGTTCGAGCGAACAGTATTTGCCGCCCCACTGTTCGCCGTAGCAGCCGACGAATCCGCTCTCGACAAACATCAGAATATCCTGATAGTCTTCGAGCAGACCGCTTTCGCCGATCTGCCGGATATGGGTCTTGAGCATATCGAAGGTCGCAGGTTCGGGATTCTGCGTGCCGTCATCGTCATAGCGGAAGCGCAGCGCGATTGTGCTGCCGTTTCTCCGGCAGTTCTCAAAGGTTTCGCGCAGGGCGGAGAAGAAGGTTTCATCGAGCGGATAATCCTTGCCGGGGGTATAGCTGCCGTCCTCGTTTTTCGTGCCGTTCTCGCCGCAGGAAAAGGCACCGATATCAATGAACATCAGCACGAGGCTGCCGACTGGATTGCGCGGCGTGGTTTTGCCGGGGGCGCAGCGGTACCAGAGCGTTGTTGTGTAGCCCATGCCGGGATTGCACAGCGTTTCGGTCGATTCGGTATAGGAAATACCGGAATCTGCGAGCGCATCCGCTGCGGAGACCGGTACAGCCGGAGCGGCGGAAATCCCGAGTACACAGGCGCAGACTGCGGCTGCCGCCTTACGGAAAAACAGATGCATCATATCAGAACCTCCTTTATGTGCGGGATTTGCAGCAGAATCTGTGATTCGATGCTGCTGCTTTGTTTTTATTATAGCATGCGGCGTTTGCGCTGTCAAGAAAAATCGGCGCGGAATCTCCGCTCATTCATTGACTTTTCGGGCGGTTTGTGGTATGATATAGAGTAGGTTTACTGTATCAGGGAAAAGAGGCTTGGAGATGCAGATTGATATACAGAAATGCATTGCGGCGCTTGCCGCTGTTATATTTGCCGGAGCCGCATTTTCGGGCTGCGGCGCGCCGGAAGGGCAGGATACGGGGGAGAATCTCCGCGATACGCTGGTGACGCGCTCCCTTGTCAGCACAGGCAATACGAACCGTCTCAGCCGCGTATTTGAGAAGGCGGCAGCCGGTGAGGATATCACGATTGCCTATGTCGGCGGCTCGATTACGGAAGGCTATGAAGCAGGCGTGCGTTCGCCGGAATGCTATGCGTCGCTGACTTCATCGGAATTCCAGACGAATTACTGTGCGGGCGGTACGGTCACATGCCAGAACGACGGCTTCGGCGGAACGCCCTCGGTGATCGGCTGTCTGCGTGCGGAGAGCGTGGTGCTCCCGTCGGAGCCGGATATCATTTTCATTGAATACGCGGTCAATGACGGCATGGATACTGTCTATCAGACCGCATATGAAAGCCTTGTGCGCACCTGTCTGGAAGCGCCGAATGAACCGGCAGTCATTCTGCTGTTCACCTATATGGAGACCGGACACACCTGTCAGGATCAGCAGCAGGCGATCGGCGAATACTATGATCTCGGCATGATCTCGGTGCGCGATGCGATTGCGCCGGAGCTGGAATCGGGCAGCATGCCTTGGAGCGATTACGGCACGGATGATGTGCACCCGTCCGTCGCAGGTCACAGACTGCTTGCGGATATGACCGCGAATTACTTTGCCGCGGCGAAGAAGAAAAAGCCGGAGAAGTCCTATCAGCTTCCGGAGGAGCCGCTGCATACGGGATTGTATCAGCACGGCTCATTCTGCGACGCATCGAATACGCTGTATCAGATCGGCTCATGGGAGGTCGGCTCGCATAACAATGTCTTTCGGGCAGGCTTCTGCTATCAGAAGCAGGGCGGGAATGAACCGCTTGTCATGAACGTCAAGGGCAGATCGCTGTTCCTTGTATACAAGAAATACAATGACCCTGCGTGGGGACTTGCGGGTGTCTATGTCAACGGCAAGCTGGCGGGTGTCGTTTCCGCGAATTCGCCCGGCAGCTGGGGCGGACCTGCAATCGACCTGATCGAGACCTACGACAGCGTG
>CAMHUJ010000183.1 GCA_946188175.1 uncultured Ruminococcus sp. | reverse complement strand
CTTCACGGCATTTTTGATATTGTTTGCCGCATAGAGTGCCATTTTCTCGCCGGAGGTGACGATCAGTACCTTCTCCGCATAGCCCTCCCGGATCGGCGCGGCAAATCCGCCGCAGACGACGTCGCCGAGCACATCATAGAGCACGACATCCGGCTGACATCGTTCAAACAGCCGCAGCTCATTGAGCAGACTGAATGTTGTGATGATGCCGCGTCCCGCGCATCCGAGTCCGGGGGTCGGTCCGCCGGTCTCGATGCAGAGGATATTGCCGAAGCCGCGCTGTGAAATCTGTTCGAGCCGGTCGGGTTCCTCGTCATGATCGCGCAGATAATCCATAACCGGCGTCACGGGCGTACCGCCGAGCAGATTGATTGTCGAATCGGCTTTCGGGTCGCATCCGATCTGAATGACTTTTTTGCCGCGCATCGCAAACGCCGCCGCAAGATTCGCGGTACAGGTCGATTTGCCGATGCCGCCTTTTCCGTATATCGCAAGTTTAATCATCGTTTTCCTCTTTACTTGTTCATTGCGCAGACCGCAGCCATGCTTCAAAATTTGTGCCGGTCAGATTCTGCATCTGCCGTTCAAAGCATCTGCCGGAGAATGCATAATGCGGCAGTCCGATATGCTTTGTATCTTTTGGCAGGATAAACCGGTAGAGCGGATCGGCAATGACCGCATCCGGCTGCATCTGTGCAAGATACTGTTCGATTTCTTCTTCCGATGCGGCATCCGAATCGCCCTGCATCAGCAGCTTATCAGCATGCGGCAGGGGACAGATCAGATGCGCTTCATATCCCATAAGCCCGAGCTGTGCCGCAGCCGAACCGGCAATGAGATTCTCCCCGATCACGGCGATTTTCCTGCCGGATGTGCCGCGGAATGTGCAGGGGGATTCCGGCTGTCCTGTTTCCGCCGCATGACGCAGAGAATCTGCGAGCTTCTGCGAAAATGCACCGCCGAACGGTACGCCGCAGACATACGGTATCCCGAATGCTTCATAGAGATATGCCGCCGCGGCAAGTCCGCTGTAGGACACAACAAGATTGACCGCTGCATTGCCTGCCTTTGCGATCATTTCGAGCGAATCGCCCGCTGCTAGGCAGGAGATCACGGAAAAGCCGTTTTCTTTGAGCCATGCGCGGATCGCAGGAATCTCCGCCGGATTGCCGAAATCGAGCGGCAGCGCACCGAGTATATTCACGCCGTCGGGAATTTTGTTCGCCGGCGGCTGAATATATTCCCTTGCAACTGTCAGCAGCGCCTCCGAAGCGCCCTCCGAGTAGGAATGCATCCCGTTTGTATGGAGCGCGAAGGTGCGGATGTCGCTGCGCTGTTCGATTTCCGCAGCAACTGCGTCAAAATCCACACCGATCATCATTGGCATCGGCGAGCCGCAGACCGCGATGAATGCCGGTTTCTGATCCTTCGCGGCAGCGGTCACATCGGCGATGAATTTTTCGTCGTTGCCGAGGATCGCGTCCAGCTCCGTCAGTCCGGAGACATAGATCATCGACTGCACCGTTTCCCAGCGCGGCTCATCATGCGTTGCATAGGTCGAATTGACGCCGGATGCGTCATGCACGGCGATCATGCCGCCGAGCTCATAGAGTGCCGAGCAGACACCGGAGGTATCTGCGGCATAGCACGGAATGATTTTTGCTGTTTGTTTCATGTTTTCACCATTAACTGAGCAGACACGAATCGCAGCCGTAGCCCTTATGCCGCAGCAGCGGTCTGCGGTCCTTCGGATTGCGGTATGCATCCTGCATCAGCGCCGCAATCGCGGAAATCCCCGCAAATCCGTAATAACCGCCGTTGACGACAAAATTCACAAAGCGATTCGCTGCAAAATAATACGCAGCCTTCTGTCCGACTGCAAGCACCTTCTCCGGCGCATGTTCATGCTGATGCAGCATATTGACATTTGTCGGGGAATACAGCAGAATATCCGGACGGTTTTCTTTCAGCCATGCAAATGCCGCTGCATCCTCTCCCGCCGCATCCGCGACGATATATTTCACGTGAAAGCCGTATTCGCAGAGCAGCTTTGCCAGCTCAAACGGTCTCGATACTGCCGTATAATCAACCGCAACCGCCGTTTCGCCGATTGTCTCCTTTGCCGCACGGAGCGCTGCATCCGCCGCGGCGGCTTCATCCGAAAAATCAGGACAGGCAATGCCCAGCGCATCACAGAGCTGCCGGTAATTCTCCCGCAGTCCGTCAAAATCAAACCGCGCAGGCAGATAGAGCTGCGGAATCCCGAGCGTTTTTTCGAGTGCATCGAGCGCCGCATGCGCCGTCGGCAGATAGGCGATATTGAGCCTGCTCTCCGCCATTTGCAGATATTCGGCATAGGTCTTGCAGAGCGGCAGATCATGCAGCACAAGCCCTGCGCCGCGAATGATGCGCAGCAGCTCTGAATTTTCATCGGTCGGGCGGTCGCAGCCGATCAGATTCACCGCCTTGGGATTCTGCGGCAGCGGCTTCAAGCCCATATAGAGCTGACGGCTGCACTGTGCGACCGGCGAGATCGTCAGGCGCATCGTCGGCGTCATATAACAATCGACAAAGGTGATATCGGGATACCGCGCGCTGAGGTCGCTGAGGACGCTGTCAAAATCGCAGCCCGCAAAGAGATGCATGCAGCTCAGAAACAGCGGAATCATCGGCGGATGATGTCCGATTTTTTCGATGATCTCGCTGACGCCCTCGACCAGACTGGTTTCGAGCGTGCCGTTGAACATATCCTCCTCGGTCAGCGAGATCCAGCTTAACCGGTCAAGCTGATTCATTTCCGCTGCCGTGAGGATGACGCCGCGCAGACAGCCCTGCGCACAGGCATAGACCTGATGCGCCTCCGGCACGAGCATCCCCATATGCACGATATTCCACATACCGCGCACCGGCGGATTGTATTCCAGCCCCGAGGCAAATGCGCCGTTTGCATCGGCATCTGCAATGCGGAGCACCGGCGTTTTTTCATACTGCTGCATCTTACGCCTCACATTCTCTGAGCATCGCATCCGCCAGCGCACGCATCTGCTGCGCCGCAGGACATTGCGGATATTTCACGATGAACGGACATCCTTCCGCATCCGCCTGCTGAATCTCCTGCGAGCGTTCGATCATTCCGATGATTTTTGTATCGAAATCCGCAGCGAGCTCCTCCGTCAGCTTCTGCTCATCAGGGACATTCCGGCAGTTGAGAATCAGACCGCCGAGCGATGCATAGCCGCGTCCCTGAAAATTCTGCACTGCCATGCAGATATTCGCCGCTGCATAGCGTGCCATTTTTTCGCCGGATGTGACCACAAAAACACGGTCAGCATAGCCCTTGCGCATCGGCATGGAGAAGCCGCCGCAGACGACGTCGCCGAGGACGTCATAGAGTACGATATCCGGCTGATATTTCTCGTAGGCACCGAGCTTTTTGAGCGTTTCGAGTGCATTGATGATGCCTCTGCCCGCGCAGCCGACGCCCGGCACGGGACCGCCTGCCTCGACACAGATCACGCCGCTTTCGCTGACTGTGACAATGTCTTCCAGCGCGATCTTGTTTCCTTTTTCGCGTTCCAGCTGCAAAACGGTCGGGATACGGCTGCCGTGATGCAGCAGTGCGGTCGAATCCGCCTTCGGGTCGCAGCCGATCTGCATGACGCGCAGACCTCTCGCGGCAAATTCCGCCGACAGATTGCCGGAGATCGTCGATTTGCCGATGCCGCCCTTGCCGTATATCGCTATTTTGATCATGTTGATTTCCTTTCCGCGGACATGAAAAAGCCGTATCATCTTCCGAAAAAGAGAATACGGCTGTACCGGTGGGATATGTCCGGCTGTCGTACTTTTGCCGCAAGACAGCATATGCGCTGCGTTTTGGCATCAGAAGAAAGCGTCATAATTATGCAGTTTTCGTGCTCATGCAGGCGCGTAGACGGTTTTTGCACTGACACCGTTCAGTCTGCCGATGCCGCCTGCAAGACGGTTGATCGCATCCTGCGGCGCGTCTATGGCGATATTGATGATGCTGATTCCCTTTGTGCGGTAGGGAATGCCCATGCGCCCGATGATAAACTGGTCGTATTCATGCAGGAGCGTATTGATGCTCGCGGCGGAGCTGCTGTCCTGCACGATAATCGCAATCACTGCGACTCTCGAGTCCATATCAGAGATTCCTTTCCGGCTGCCGGTTTCCTTCCGTCAAGCGGCAGCCCACTGTTTCCATTATAACCGATTTACACGGAAAAGTCAATCATCTGCCCGCGGTTTTATCTCCCGATATGGTATTTTACACATGCGCGGACGGTTCCCTGCCGGAAATGTGCGGATTTTGCAGGATAAATATGAATAAATTATGAATATGGCTGTTTGGGGGTTTCTTTTTTTTTGCATTTGTGCTATAATAGTACCGTATTATGCCGCATTATGCTTTCGCGGCGAAGGAGGTCCAAAACATTGCGTCAAAACGTGTATGCTCTCGGCATTGATGTCGGCTCAACGACGGTCAAAACTGTGGTGATTGATGCGCAGAATCAGATCCTTTCGCGCTGCTATCAGCGCCATATGTCCCGTGTCCGTGAAACGGTCATGGCACAGCTTCAGGATCTGAGAAAGCAGTTCCCCGATGCACAGTTCAAAATCTGCATCACCGGCTCGGCAGGACTCGGTCTTGCGCAGAGCGCGGATATCCCGTTTGTGCAGGAGGTCCATGCGGCGTTCCTCGCGGTCAAGGCGGATTATCCGCAGGCGGATGTGGTGATCGAGCTCGGCGGCGAGGATGCGAAAATGATCTTCCTGACCGGCGGCGTCGAGCAGCGCATGAACGGCTCCTGTGCAGGCGGTACCGGCGCGTTCATCGACCAGATGGCAACGCTCCTCGGCATCACTGCGGACGAAA
>CAMHUJ010000182.1 GCA_946188175.1 uncultured Ruminococcus sp. | reverse complement strand
CACAACACGATCACCGGCATCATCCAGAACCCGAAATACAAGGGCTATTTCTGCGGCAACAAGGTCAAAATCGTCGATTACCGCACCCGTGAGCAGCGTTTCCTGCCGGAAGAAGAATGGGTACTGTATAAAGATGAAACCGGAGAGACCGTTCCGGCAATCGTCAGCGAGGAAATCTGGGACAAGTGCAATGCGATCTTCCGCGAACGCAGCACCGCGATCAAAAGCCGGGAGCGCTCCTTCAAGGATAAGAGCGTATTTACCGGAAAAATCTGGTGCAAGGCGCATGACGTTCCCTATTGGCGCACAAGCTATTCCAACAGCGTTTCGCAGGGCAAACCGATCTATCAGTGGATATGCAGCGAGAAGAAGCGCTCCGGCGCGAAATCCTGCGCATCGTTTTCGATTATGGAGAAAGACCTCTACGAAATGCTCTCAGCGCATTTTCAGTCAATCGCAGGCAATATCGAGGAATATGTGCGCGATTTCCTGCGTATCTACCGCGAAAGCGACCGCGAAGCAAATGCGCAGAAACAGATCAACGAACTGCGGACGCAGCTCACAAGAGAAAAAGCGAAACGCGAAAAGCTGCTTGACCTCTACACCGAGGGCGACATCTCCCGTGACGAATTCCGCGAGCGCAACGGCAATTCCAATGTGCTGATCGCGCAGCTTGAGGAGGACATTTTTCAGCTTGAAACAAAAGCTTCGCAGACGGCGGACTATGCCGCCGAAATGCAAAAGATCGAGGAATATTTCAGGACGCTGTACCGTCCCGGTCACATCATGTCAAAGGAAGAAGTCGATGAAATGGCGAAAACAATGATCGACCGCATTGATGTTGTTCCGGTCAACCGCACGGAGATGAAACTGGAGGTCAAGCTGAAAACAAGTGTCTCTGCCGATATTTCGTATATTCGCAGCGGCGATCGGTACGGTCGTCGTTCCGGACACATCACCAAGAAAATGATCGACGCTTATAAGATGCAGTAATCATCTGCACAAAGCAGCGGCGGCATTGCGGGAACAATCGCAGTGCCGCCGTTTTTCCGGTTATTTTTCCGCAGATGTTTTCGTGACAAGGCAGAGTTCAATGCGGTGCCGGCTGACCTTCTGCAATTCAATATGCAGCCCGTCACTGTCAAAGGCTGCCTTGGTATGATCCTCCGGAATCATGCCGAGCGTCCCGATGACATATCCGCCGAACGTATCATACTCCTCCGTCGGCAGCGTAACATGCAGCGTTTCGCATACATCCGTCAGCGGCGCCATACCCGGAATCTTCCATGTATCCTCGCTGACCTGCGTCAGGACCGGTGCATCGCCGGAGCCGTCAAATTCGCCGACCAGTGCCTCCAGCAGATCGGTCATGGTCAGAAAGCCCTCCATGCCGCCGTATTCATCGACAACGACCGCGGCATGCGAAGCACCGCGCTTCCGCATCATTTCAAACAGCTTGTCCGCCGTCATGGATTCCGGCACGAAAAACGGCGCATGCACCGCTTTCTGATACACGGCATCCCTTGACCGGTCCTCAAGGCGGAAGAATATCCGCGCATCCAGCACGCCCTTCACCTGATCAATCCGGTCATCACAGACAGGATAGTAGGAATGCGGTTCGCGCTCCATTGTTTCCCGCCAGACGGAAATATCATCCTCTTCCCAGAGTACGGTCACATCCGTTCTGTGCGTGCAGACCTGCTCTGCCGTCAGATCGTCAAATGCAAAAATATTCTTGATGATGCGGTTCTCGCCCGCGTCAATCGTGCCTTTCTCCGCGCCCGCATCGGACATCATCATGATCTCCTCTTCGGTGACGGCATCCTCCTCTTTATTCGGGTCAATACCGAACAGCCGCAGCACCGCATTCGTCGAAATATTAAGCAGCCATACAAGCGGCGCAAAAACCGTCTGCACAAAGCGGATCATCGCTGCCATATTGAGTGCGAGCTTTTCCGCATATTTCATGCCGACGCGCTTCGGCACCAGTTCGCCGAATACCAGCGTCAGATAGGAAAGCAGCAGCGTGATAAACACGACCGAGACCGGACGCAGCACGGATTCCGGAACCGAAACGCCGGTTTTGAGGATCAGCGCAGTCAGTCTGTCTGCGAAATTATCGGCGGCGAATGCAGCACCGATGAATCCGGACAGCGTGATCGCAACCTGAATCGTGGCAAGGAATCTTGCGGGCTGCGACGTCAGCTTTTTCAGCGTCACCGCCTTTTTGTTGCCCGAAGCCGCCATTTTATCGAGCTTCGTGTCGTTGATCGAGATCGTTGCGATCTCCGCACAGGCAAATACTGCATTCAGACCGATCAGAATCAGCTGCAATACAAGCTGCCATACCATGAAGCCAATCATCCTCCGTTCAAAGATTGTTCTACTATTATAGCATATCATTGCAGAAATAGCAAGAGGGACGCCGAAAGTCAGGAAGCACAGCGAGGTGTTCCGGTATCGCCTCCGGATACAATGTTAATAATTTCACAATGCATCCGAAAAGCACTTGAAATTTGCAGAAGAATGTGCTATAATATAGTTTGACGGACAGCGTCCGCTTGCATTGAGCTGAGTATCTGCCGTCTGCGTGATGCAGAAAGCTGTATGCACCGGACGCTTTCAGATCAATGAAACCGGTTTTGCCGGTAATCAATATACGGAAAGGAATGGTTACTCCTATGGCAAAAATGAACGTCATTTTTGACCGCTGTAAGGGTTGTGAGCTGTGCACAACAGCATGTCCCAAGCAGATTGTTGCGATCCAGCATGAGAAGCGCAACAAAGAGGGCGTGTTTACAGCGTACTGCACAGATGATGATGCGTGCATCGGCTGTGCGATGTGTGCGATGATGTGTCCGGATTGTGCCATCGTAATTGAATCTTAATCAGAAAGGATTGTTTTCATTGGAAAAGGTTTTAATGAAAGGCAACGAGGCACTCGCTGAGGCTGCAATCCGTGCAGGCTGTAAGTGCTTCTTTGGCTACCCGATCACTCCGCAGACCGAGCTTTCCGAGTATCTTTCCAAACAGATGCCCAAGCGCGGCGGTGTCTTCCTTCAGGCTGAGTCTGAAGTCGCGGCAATCAACATGGTCCTCGGCGCAGGTGCAACCGGCACCCGTGTCATGACCTCCTCCTCCTCGCCCGGAATTTCGCTGAAATCCGAGGGTATTTCCTACATCGCAGGCTCCGATGTCCCCTGCCTGATCGTCAACGTTGAGCGCGGCGGTCCGGGTCTGGGCTCCATTCAGCCTTCCCAGCAGGATTACTGGCAGGCAACCAAGGGTCTCGGTCACGGCGACTTCCGCCTGATCATCCTTGCACCGAACTCTGTTCAGGAGGTCGTAAACCTCGTCGTCCGTGCGTTCGAGCTCGGCGAAAAGTACAGAATGCCGGTCATGCTGCTCTCCGACGGTCTGCTCGGTCAGATGATGGAGCCGGTCGAGTTCCCGGAGATCTCCGCAAACGGTGCGGACAACTCCTCCTGGGCTGCTGTCGGCACCAAGATGCAGCGTGAGCACCATATCGTCAACTCGCTCTATATCGAGGCAAAGGACCTCGAGGAGCAGGTCAAGGCACGCTATGAGCGCTATGCTGTTGTTGAAGCAAATGAATCGGATGCAGAGACCTATCTCTGCGACGATGCTGAGATCGTCATCACCGCATTCGGCGCATGTTCCAGAATCGCAAAGTCTGCCGTCAACAAGGCAAGAGCCGAAGGCATCAAGGCGGGTCTGTTCCGTCCGATCACCCTCTGGCCGTTCCCGAAAAAGCAGCTCCTTGACGCAACAAAGAAAGCAAAGGCAGTCCTCTCCGTTGAGATGAATATGGGTCAGATGGTCGATGATGTCAAGCTCGCACTGGACTGCAAGATTCCTGTTTCGTTCTTCGGCAGAACAGGCGGTATCATCCCGTCGCCGAATGAAGTGCTTGCAGAACTGAGAAAGCTGAACGGAGGTGCACAGTAATGGCTGTTAAATTCCAGAGACCGCATGCACTGTGCGATGTTCGTCTGCATTACTGCGCAGGCTGTACGCACGGTATCATTCATCGCCTCGTCGCTGAGGTGATTGATGAAATGGGCATTGAGGGCGATACTGTCGGTGTCTGCCCGGTCGGATGCTCCGTATTTGCATATAACTACTTCGGATGTGATATGATCGAGGCGCCGCACGGCAGAGCACCGGCCGTCGCAACCGGTGTCAAGCGCGCAAGACCCGATCTCAACGTCTTTACCTATCAGGGCGACGGCGACCTCGCTGCAATCGGTACGGCTGAAACCGTCCACGCTGCAACCAGAGGCGAAAATATCGTCGTGATCTTCGTCAACAACGGTACCTACGGCATGACCGGCGGTCAGATGGCGCCGACCACCCTGCCGGGTCAGGTCACCACGACCTCTCCCTACGGCAGAGACCCGCGCAAGGCTGGCTACCCGATCCATGTCTGTGAGATGCTCTCCACGCTCGACGGTACGGCACTCGCTGTCCGCACCGCTGTGGATACCGTCCCGCATATCCGCGAGACCAAGAAGATGATCCGCAAGGCATTCGAGAACCAGCAGAAGGGCAACGGCTTCTCTATCGTTGAAGTGCTCTCGACCTGTCCTTCCAACTGGGGTCTCACCCCGAAGGAATCCATTAAGCGTTTGCAGGAGGAGTGCATCCCCTACTATCCGCTCGGCGTCTACAAGGATGTCAACATGGAGGAAGCAAATGCTGATAAGCTCGCTATGGGAGGTGCCGCAAAATGACCTATGAAATTCTGCTCGCAGGCTTCGGCGGACAGGGCATTCTGTTTGCCGGAAAGCTGCTCGCATACTGCGCACTGTTTGAGGGAAAAGAGATCTCCTGGCTGCCCAGCTACGGTCCGGAAATGCGCGGAGGCAAGTGCAAC
>CAMHUJ010000181.1 GCA_946188175.1 uncultured Ruminococcus sp. | reverse complement strand
TAACCTCAGGGGTTGTGAATGAACAGATCGCAACTGTGTCTCCCTCACGGATCCCATTTGCAGCAAATGCCTTAGCTGTGCATTCGATCTGGCGGAACATCTCTTCGTAAGAGATCATTTTCCCGTAATAATCGATTGCGATACCAGACAAATTATCCTTGTTGCAGGTATAGATATGATCGTACATACTGCATTCCGGTATCTTAGCATTTATTGCTTCCTCGCTGTAGTATTTCAGCCAAGGCTTGTCGATCGAGGGGTAACCGGTCATTTCCTTGTTCATGTTTCATTCCCCTTTCCTGCGTTGGCTTCGAGCGCACGGAAGTCGATTTTACCGACTGCCGTCACAGGCAGCTCATCAATCACTGTTGTTGTTCGGGGACGAGCGTATGCTGTCAGCTTGCGGTCGTACAGATCATTGACCTGCTGCTGTTCTGTCTCACCATACTGATAGCCCTGCCGCACCTGAATAAATGCTACAGGTACATATCCTCGTTTTGTATCCACTCGTTTCACAACAGCGCTTTTCTCTACAAACGCAAGAGAATTGATGAGCTCCTCAATGTCGTCGAGGATCACCTGCTCGCCGTTGACCTTGATCATTCTGTCCATTCTGCCGATGACTTCCACCTTGCCGTCCTTGTGTATGACAGCATTGTCGCCGGTATGAAGCCAAATCTTGCCATCGCTGTGGAGCCGCAGTGCGTTCTCTGTCAATTTCGGGTCATCATATCCACGCATGATCTGCGCACCGGACATACAAAGCTCGCCAAGCTCCTCATAGCCCAGCTCATGCTCTGTACCGCCTTCAACGACTTTTACATCAGTACCCAAATTCGGCACACCGTCATAGATAATGCCGCCTGCTGACTCTGTCTGACCGTATCCGTCATGCACCTCCGCCTGTGAATGATGCTCCTTGAAAAATGCGGTGGTACGTTCTTTTTCAGTGCGGTCGATCAGTGAACCGCCGGAGAGAATATATTTGACGTGTGAAAGATCGGCATTTTTGAATCGCTCGTTATTGCGGATCGCGGGGAACATATTGGGAATACCGCCGAACAGATTGACTTTATCCTTGAGGAATAGCTTATCGAGCCGCTTGAAATTGATCTTCATGATGATATCGAGATCCACGCCGAGCGTCAGTGCAACGTGTGTACCGATGATGAGCCCGAAGGAATGATTCAGCGGCATGAAGGCAGCGATCTTATCACCTCGCCGAAACGCAAAACGATCATTGTAAAACTGCTTGGAGGCACTGTCAATGTTCGCTTCTGTGAGCATGACCCCCTTGGGCTTGACGGTTCCGCCGGTATAAAGCTGCACCGCAGTATAGGTGTCATCGAACGATGTATCAAGATCCGCGTGCTGTGCCTTGTGTTCGGTGTATTTGCTGAACGATACCACTCGTTCACTGAATGCAACCGGTTTCACGCCCATTTTCGGAGCCAGAAAATGCCGGAATGCAAAAGACATAGCTTTCGGCATAGATGCCGTGATATCCATTGCAATGACCTTGACATTTTCCGGGATGATATCACTGAATCTGCCGAAAACAAGGTCAGAGAGAAACAGCTTTGTCTCCGCAAAACCGTCTGCTTCATTCTGCTTGCAGATCGTTTGCAGCTTGTTCTGCATATCAGCCTTGGTGGAGAGCGGGAAAATCGGAGTGACGGTCGCTTTCAGGCGGTAGAGTGCATAGAGCACGATCAGCGATTCCGGCGTATTCACGAGGATCAGCGGCACACGCATCCCCTTCCGGATCCCGTCGGCATACATGATATCCGACGTTTCATCAATGCGTCGGAAGAATTCACCGTAAGTGAACTTATGCCCGAAAAACTCCATCGCAGTTTCATCGAGCCAATCCTGATTGGAATGCACAAGTCTGTCATACGGCGACATATTTCCCGCATCCCATTTGAGATCACCTGTGCGGTAATGCTTCATCCAGAGACGATCTTCAGAAGGGCGGCCGCCTGGTGCTGAATCAGCAGAAAGAACAGGCTCCCTGTTTCTTTTCACTATCGCTGTGATCTTATCTAACAGCACATCCGCAGGCTGATCATCAGCAGCGATCCATTCACTATTTCCAGAGACCTGCTCTGTTGATACAAGGATGTCGATATGATCTCGCTCAGCAGCGCCGGAAAGATCGTTTTTTGCAATTACAGCAAACCGGAATGCCGGCACGCTCTGTTTTTTGCAATTTTGCAGCTAAGAGCTTTGTCCCTGCCAAAATCGGAAGGATAAAACACAAAAAGCTCATGCCCGGCAGCGGATAACACAGAAAACAGTTTTCTCATGTCATCCGC
The DNA here is from genome assembly GCA_946188175.1 of uncultured Ruminococcus sp. GTDB lineage: Bacteria > Bacillota > Clostridia > Oscillospirales > Ruminococcaceae > Firm-04. Next base: position 2,584 of record CAMHUJ010000181.1, on the reverse strand, counting down.
TGCTGCGGCATTGAGCTCCGAAATACTGATATGTAATGCGCCAAGGTCAAATCCGATTTTCATAACACTCTATCCTTTTTCTTCGATTTCGTCCAGAAATTTTTGATATTTCTCTTTTTCCGCTTGCAGTGCGGCAGCATCCGTATGCTTCGCATAATACTGCGTGATATTCTCCATACTCAGCACGGCGATCGCTCTTTCCAGTGCCTTTGTTTTCAACTCAACAGAATCGGTACCGGACACATAAAGCATCTCACCGAACCGCACAAAAACTTTGCTTCCGAATGAATTGATCGCGATCGGCAAGATGCCTGTACCGGTTTTCTGTGCAAGTGCCGCCGTTCCCATTTGAAAGCGATTGAGAAAACGCGCCCTTCCTTCAGGCGTTTTATTCTTGCGAGTGCCTTCCGGAAAAATCAGCGCAATGCGGTCATTTGCAACATATGCGGCCATACGCTCCGAAGCTGTCTGCTTTTCCGCTGCATTTTTGCGGTCAATAAACACGCCGAGTCCTGTGTAGGAAAACAGTCTCCCGCGGAAAGAACGCTCGATCTCCTTTGCCGCAAATCCAACAAACGGACGGTTTCCGAGCGCCAGCCCAAGACGGTACTGGTCAGCGCTGTCACAATGATTCGGTGCAAGGATAAATCCGTCCTGATACGGGATATTCTCTCTGCCAAATACTTTTACATGATAAAACAGCTTCGCCGGATATTTGATGAGCCGGTAAAGCGCACGGAACCGCCTGTCGCCTTTGCGGAATGTTTCAGGATCAACAGGCTGTGCCTGCAAATGCCGCTGATACGAACGGAAATACGCAGATCTCTGCTCGGCATCAAGCGATGCAACTTCCTTACGCTCCAGCTTCACAAACGGCGTATCCTGCACCGCAGGCAGACTTAAAAGCTGCGTTCTGATCTCCGCCCAGTTCATCACGCGGACGATATTTTCATGCACAGTCTCACGGTTATACGGCGCATCGGGCATCAGTACACGGATGCCGTTTTCCGCGAGATACAGCGCATTATCCGACCGGTCTTCGATCATCGCATCGACACCGAGTTTCCGGCAGGCAAGCAGCTTATCCTGCGGACTGCGCGTCTCGCTGCAATAGTGGATCTTTTCAAAACGTATCCCTGCTTTTTTCAGCCATGTTTCAAACCAGCGACGCGCCATTTTGCCGAGGGGACCCCGGTCTGTGGCAAATTTCCTCGCCGTCACTGCATGAAATTCAAAGCCCTGCTGTGACAGCTCCGCAATGACCGACGCTGCGCCCTCACAGGCCGGCTCATATTTGCAGTAGCGGCGGTAAATGCCGAACGCCTTGAGATACTGTTTCCACTTCGGCAGGTCGCTGACATCGAACATCTCATCGAGCGCATAGGCATTCGGATCCACTGCCTCACGGCGGAATGCAGTGCGCCCTGCTCGGAGATTGTGTGCGGAAAGGTCGGTCAGAACGCCGTCCGCATCGCAGCCGATGATACGTTTAACCGACATGACCGCCCTCCCTTTCAAGCGCACGGAAGTCGATCTTGCCCACAGCAGTCAGCGGCATCGATTCACGGAACACATACTTGTCCGGCAGGCTGTATGCAGGCAGTTCGGCGGCGCAAAGCTCACGCAGCTCCTGCTCTATGCGGCGACTTTCACTGCGGTACTGTTCTTTCAGCACAACATTAGCCGTCAGTTTGACCTCAGCGGACCCGCCCGGCTGCTGAACAACGCAGGATACCTCCACTTCCTCTTTGCTGTTGAGGAGTTTCTCTACACGGTCAGGGAAAATTTTGCTGACCATGCCGTCCTTTTCGGTGAGGATAATGCGCTTGATACGCCCGGTGATGTAGACCGCACCCTCTTCGGTGATATAACCGAGGTCGCCGGTGTGGAACCATTTTTTGCCGTCTGCGTGGACTTTTACGACTTCGTCTGTAGCTTCGGGGTTATTGAGATAGCCGAGCATCAGGTATGGCGTTTGAATGCAGATCTCGCCGGTTTCGCCATACTTCATTTCTTGATTTTCGCAACTAAATACTGAAATAGTATTTCTTGTTAAGGGACCACCTGAAGACCCTGCACGATGAAAACAACGTGTCCCGGCACAAGCAGTTGCGCACGTTTCAGATAATCCGTATCCGTTAAGCAATTTAGTAGGTGAGCCTTGTGTCTCTAAAATACGATTGATTTGAGACTCCAGTTCTTCGGTCATACCGTCCCCACCAGCACCTAACAGTTTTAAAAATGACAAATCTGCACCTTTGATTCGTTTATCATTAGGGATTTGATCTATAAATTGGGGAACTGTTGCAAAATAACTTTGGAATACGCTGTGGATCCACCTTCGGAATAATATACTGCTCCAGACCTAAACATAGAGGCATATGTGCGTTTATAACAAAGCCGTACACAACAAAAGGAACAATCGTATTTAGATATTTTTCCTTTCTGTTATGCGGCATGATAAAGTTATATTCCTCAGCAATTCCATTTATAGCATTATCTGAAAGCATGACACCTTTGGATTCCCCTGTCGTGCCGCCGGTATGTGCAAGGTAGGAAAAACGATTTGGAATGAACTGAAATG
>CAMHUJ010000180.1 GCA_946188175.1 uncultured Ruminococcus sp. | reverse complement strand
GCCGAGCTTTTCATAGACGCCTTTGCCCATATCGCTTGCGGAAAGTGTGACCTGAGAGAGATGCTCCGCCTTTGCCGTTTCGAGAATCTGCTGCATCATGCGTGTCGCAAGACCCTGTCCGCGGTACTGCGGCTCCGTATAGACCCCGAGGACATAGCCCGATCTGCCGTTCGGAAAGAACGGGTTTGCGGGTTTCTCCGAGATCATCAGGATCGCATTTGCCGCGAGGGTACCGTCCGGCAGAACGGCTGCCGCGGTCCGGCAGTCTTTGCCGAGATGCGCTGCGAAATAGGGCGGGAGCTGTGCTGCGATTTCTGCTGCCTGCGCCTCCGGCAGACCGCCGAATTCCTCATGCAGATAGGCAAGCCGCAGCCTGCAAAGCTCCGGAATATCTGCTGCCTCTGCCATGCGAATCTCAATATCCGTGGCGAACACCTCCCCTTATACAAATACTTTTTTATTATAGCACATTCTCCTGAGAAATGCAAGCAGTAGAGCGCAAAAAGGAGGAGGGAGAATGTAGGAAGGAGGAAGTTCGTATTGAGTTAGGAGTTAGGAGTTGCGGTATGCGCTTCGCGCATGATTTTGAAAAGAAAAGCCGCGGCATCTCAGCGACACCGCGGCTTTGCATCAAAGATTATTTTTTCAGGAGCTTCTTTTTCTGCTCATCGAATTCTTCCTTCGTCAGGACGCCTTCATCGAGCAGTTCCTTGAGCTTTCGCAGCTCATCTGCAATGAGGTTTTCAGAGATCGCAGCGATCTTCTTCCCCTCTGTTTCCTTTTCTGCCTTCTTCTGCTTTGCGATGACGTCCGGATCCGGATCATCCTCATAAGGCAGCTCATAGATGCCCTTCTTGCGGTTCTCACGCATGAGCAGCAGCACCGGATTGTGCTCCTTGTCATACAGATAGAACATCACGACGCAGAACAGTCCGCAGACCAGCGTGAACAGACCTGCTGTCAGTCCGGGCGGCGTATAGCGCATCTTGACGGTATGTTCACCCGGCTCAAGCTCAACGCCGATCATCGCCTTGAAGAGCGTGGTGTAATTGACCTCGACCTGCTTGCCGTCGATTGTCTCATAGCGCTTGTACGGCTTGCCGTCAACCCAGATTTTCCAGCCCGGTTCTGCCGGAATCGAGGTCATCATCATCTGACCTTCCTTCGCGGTGATCTTGCCCTCGAGGGTTCTGCCGCCGAATTTGGTCAGCTTCCACTGCGATTCTTCGTTCTGGAGCGTCTTGATATCCTGCTCAAAGAGCGGCGAATCAAAGTGATAGAAGAAGAACTGCTTGATGATCGTGTATTTTTCCTTTGTGCCTGCGGCATCGGTCAGCAGCGTCATGCGGAGCTGGAGCTTCTGCCCTGCCGGATACTGTCCGACATAGAGGATGTGGTAATTATCGCCCTCGAAGTAGGAGCCGAGCGACTTTGCGCTGCTGCCATCTACATTCTCCATAACGGTATCGTCCGCATTCCACTGATCTGCGAGCCAGAGATTGACCTTGCTCTGATTCTCGGTCTTGAAGAACAGATAGAGCGGCTCGTCGGTCTCGGTCTGGAGGAAGATATCAACGGTCGGATCCGGCTGGTGAACGGACGGATTGTTCGGATCCCAGCCGTTTTCGCGGAAGCGCATCTGATCGTCGTATTCGTCCTGATAGCTCTGGTTGTAGCGCATCGGCTCGGTGACGGAGATCGGATGATAGTAAGTGTGCCACTGGTCGAAGCCGCCGCCTGCGGTAAAGGTCGTGTTGCCGGAGATCGTGCTCAGCAGGATGTTCTGGCTGTTGAACGGGTTATCGTTGCCGAATGCATTGACGCGCTCGATATCCTTGCTGACCATATAGCCGATGCTGAGTGCATTCGGGTTCTGGTAAACGCCGACGTCGATATCGTTTTCGGACTGCGACTTTGCCTTTTCATCCTTGATCTTGACATATGCTGCGCCGACATCGGAATTCTCGCCCTTCTTGAGCACATTCTCATTGTCATCGCCCTTGTCGAAGACATACTTGATGCCGAGAATGCTGTCTGCGAGCGGCGTATTGCCGTCGTATCTGGAATAGTAGGAGCTGGAAGAATAGCCCATGGTCTCGATATAGGTCAGGATTTTCGCGTTCATGACCGAGCTCGAGTGCGTAATGCCGCGGAGCTTGAAGCCGGCGTTGTCATTGACAGTACGGACATAGGTCTTTTCCGCACGGTAGAAGGACGGGTCGGCTGCATAGAGGCGGTCAACCATGTCTCTGCCGGACTGGATATATTCGCGGTAGGATTTTCTCGTGGAATATGCGACTTCCTTGTGAATCTCCTTGAATTCGCACTGTGCATTGTAAACGAGCTCGACGGATGTGACCGCCAGCAGGCTCGTCAGGATCGCAATGCGCATGCCCTTCGAGGGATTCTTCTTTGTCATCAGGTAGATGAATACGCTGTAGATCGCAAGGAACAGAACGGTCATCCAGATAGATTTATAGGTATCGAGATAGACATCGCCCTTCTGGCTGATGAACATTCTGTCATAGTTGTTGATGAGCTTGTCCTTGCCCATTGCGACATAGTGATTGATGAGCATGAGGACGGCAAAGAATCCGACGAAGCTGCCGCCGATTGCCGCCTTTTTGATATTGGCAGCATAGCGCAGTGTCATCGCGGTCATGCTCAGCATGACGAAGGAGAAGATGAAGGAATAGCGGAAGGGCAGCCAGTTCGGCATCTGTCCGCCGTGCCAGAGCATGTCGATCGGACGGATCAGCATGCAGCAGAACATAACAACGACAAGGAATGCATAGCCGATCTTCTTGCGGAGCGGGATGCGTCTGTTGAGGAAGAAGAGCGGCAGGCAGAGTGCTGCGAGCACACCGCTGTAGATTTCCGGCTTGCCCTGCACGTTGACGGAGCTGTACTGATTGACGCAGGTGAACTGTGCAATGAAATCCAGCACCTTGAACTGCGCCTTATAGGACCAGTCCGGCGTGGTGAAATCAAATTTACCGAGCGCCAGTGCATTGTAGACCGGCAGGATCATGAACATCGCAAGGCACATTGCAACGGCAGTCGAGAATGCCATGCGGATAATGATATTGACGATGTTTTTGACCTGATCCTTGGCAAATTTGACCTTGTCGGAGCCGAAGAAGAAATAATAGACAAAGTAGATCGCGGTGAAGATGCAGCACATAAAGCCGATATAGAAGTTTGCAATGCAGATCAGCGCGAGCGGGATGATATAATTGAGCTTTCTGCCGTCGTCGATCAGGTATTCGACGCCGAGGCAGATCAGCGGCAGACAGATCAGACCGTCCAGCCACATCGGGTCAATGGTCTGAATGATACCGTAGGAGCACATGCCGAACATCGTGCCGAGCAGGACGCCGAGCATCGGGGTGACATGCTTGGATTTCTGTGCGTAGTAGCAGAAGGCGACGGATGCCGCACCGAGCTTGCACAGAATCATGATCAGCAGCGCCGCAAGGATGAGCGAGCGCGGCAGCAGCATGACGATCAGCGTAAAGGGCGAAGCGAGGTAATAGCCGATGACGCCCTGATAGCCGCCGGAGAGATTGCGCGACCAGTTATAGAGAATACTGCCGTCGCCGTGGAAGGCATCTCTGAGCGCTTCAAAGTAGTAGACATACTGACCGTTTAAGTCAAGCACGAGAACGGAGTGCTCGCCTGCCGGATACAGACCGAAGATCAGATATGCGGCATAGATGAGGACGACCGGCAGGAAGAATGCTGCCAGATACGACCAGTTGCGGGAAAGCCAGCCCTTGATGCCTCCGCTTTGCGGCGGTGCGACGGGCGCAGCCTTCGTCTTTTTGTTTGCCATGGAACTCCTCCTTTTGTTTTGTCCGGAATCCGGACAGAAAAGTGCATACAAATCTATTATACATGATTCTTCCGGATTTTACAAGGGGTTGCACAAATTTTTTTGCATTTGTGCCGTTCACCCTATATGACCGGATTTCTTCGGAAAGATTACAGCATTTGCTGAAAAAAGGAAAATAACTGCGCGTTCCGGCAGATGCGGAACGCGCGTGCTTTCATATGTGACGGGATACGCAGTCAGCCGAGGACGGTGAATTCCTTGGGGAACTGCGTGAGATTGCGCGGTGCATCGTCCGTAATGACGAGCATATCCTCGATCCGGACGCCGAATTTGCCTGCCATATAGATGCCGGGCTCGTCGGTCATGACGATGCCGCGTGTCAGCGGGGTATTGCAGCGCGGCGAGGCGACCGGCGATTCGTGGATTTCCAGACCGACGGAATGTCCGAGCGCATGTGTGAAATACTGTCCGTAACCGGCGGCGGCAATGACCTCCGCTGCGGCATTGTGCATATCGGAGCAGAGCATATTCTCTCTTGCGGCTGCCTGTGCGGCTGCCTGCGCGGCAAGCACGGTCTCATAGACCTTTCGCATCTCATCGGTTGCCGATTTGTATGCGACGGTGCGCGTCATGTCGGAATGATAGCCCTGATAGACAGCACCGAAATCCGCAAGGATGAAGTCGCCCTTCTGCAAGGCTCTGTCCCCGGGGACGCCGTGCGGCTTGCTGGTATTCTCGCCGAACAGCAGAATCGTATCGAACGAGGGCTTTTCGCTGCCGCCGAGTGCCATGTAATAATTGAGGCGTGCGGCGGCTTCGCGCTCGGTGATGCCGGTGTGCAGCTCGGGCAGGAGACGCTCCAGCGCTGCTTCGGCGATGCGCTGGGCACGGATGATGCAGGCGATCTCCTCCTCGGATTTGTTTGCGCGGAGACTGCGCACCTTCTTCCGGACGGGCTGAAAGCTGATGCCGAGCAGCTCGCGCATCACGGCGAATTCATCGACCGTCAGGACATCGTCCTCATACATCAGCTTCTGGATGCCGTGCTCGCGGAGCAGCGTTTGCAGGAACTCATAGA
>CAMHUJ010000179.1 GCA_946188175.1 uncultured Ruminococcus sp. | reverse complement strand
TATAAGGAGGAACACGATGCTTTTAATGAAATGTTCCGGCAAAACAGTCGAGATTGAAGCAAAAGGCACGATGTCTGAACTTCTCAGCGAGTATGCTTACATGACCGCCTCGTTGATGCACAGCTTTCTGAAACCTTGCAACACAGACAGCGAATACAAGCGCATCGCTGAAATGATGTCCGGCGCGTTTTGTGCCGGCATGAAGCAGGCAATGGACAGGCGCAGAAAAGAGGTCTTGCATGAAAGTGCCGAGTGAAAGGAAAAGCCGCATCCGATCTGGTACATCGGACACGGCTGCAAGCAAAAATACTTACAGTGCTATTGTAGCACAGAATCAGGAGAATGTCAATGGATAAGAGTTATTTTGATGTGAAGCCGAAAGGCAGGCACGCGCAGGCGATCGCCAGGCCGACCGCCGACGCGCTCATGGAGTTCTGCCGGCAGGAGCCGGAATTCGAGCAGGCGATCGAGCAGAGCGGCAAGTCTTTCGATGACTGCCTGACTGCAATCATAAAGGGCATCGGTCAGTCAATCAGCGATCTGGAAATCTACACCCGCGCAGTCAAGTTTTACTTTCCGGTCGCGGCGGTCAGATTTCACATGACGATAGACCTGTGTGGAGACAATGGCGCGGTCGATCCGCCGATCACGCAGCACAAGAACGAACCGATGCAGCTCTCGCTTGATTCGCTGCTGGACTTCTGAGGTGATACAATGAGACAGCAACGAAAAGAGGAACTGCTGCGGCGCTTTCCGGCAGTTCCGGAGAGTATCATGGAAAAGATGAAAGGCAGGCTTGCAGACAATTTCGCGGTGTTCCTGACGAACGGGAATGAGCTGTTTGTGCGGTGCTTTCACCGTTATTCAGACGGCAAGCTGATCGAGCGGCAGCGCTATGTTTTCGCAAAGGACGGATCGGTGCGCTGGGGCAAGGATGACGGAGCGCCGTGGACGGTTCGCAAGGAATTCCGCGAGCCGGTATTCTGCCAGAGCTGCTACGGCTACAACTTCAACAATACCTACAAGGGGCTGAACATGGAAGTGATCGGGCAGTCCTGCATGAAATACTGCTGCCATGATCTCTACAAAGGCGATCTTCTGATCGAATATCTGCATCTGTACTGCCGTCACCCGAATGTGGAATACCTGATGAAAGCCGGATACGGCGACCTGATCGGCGAATATTACACGGGCTACTGGGGCGGCATTCAGCATATCGAAGCGAACCGGCACATCAACTGGAAGTCGAACAATCTTCTGAAAATGCTCGGTCTGAACCGCGATGAGTTCAAGCTGCTCGCAGGGCATGAGGAGTTATATGATGAATATGTCATGTGGCGGAAGCATTACCCGAGAACAAAGCCGGAGGACTTGCTGCTGATCGGCAGCGTGTTCGGGCATGAATACGGAACAATGGAGCGGTTCATTCATGCAACCGGTCTGAAGCCACAGCGCATTGCACGATATCTCAATGAGCATGATGCAGAACCGCATGATTATGACGACTATCTCCGACAATGCGCACAGCTTCGGTATGATTTGCATGACACCGCGATCTCGATGCCGCATGACTTCATGGCGATGCACACGCGGCTTTCGGAAATGATCAAGTACAATGAATCACAGGAAGCCCGGAGAAAATTCAAAGCGAACATGGAATACCGCAAGAAGCTCGAATTTGCATCCGGCGGCTTGTTCATCCGTCAGCCGAAGAATATGACCGAAATTGTGTATGAAGGCAAGCAGCTGCATCACTGCGTCGGCGGATACGCGCAGCGGCACGCATACGGTAAGCTGCATATCATGTTCATTCGGACGACTGAAAAGCCGGATGTGCCGTTCTACACGGTCGAGGTTGACCTGTTCGGGAAGATTGTGCAGGTCCGCGGCCTGCGAAATTGCGAGACAACGCCGGAAGTACAGGCGTTTATTGAAGAATACGAAAAGCACCTTGCCGCTGTCTTTGGCAAGGAGAAACGGAGGAAAACAGCATGAGCGCGGAAATCATGCTCACAGAGCAGCAGCAGGCGGAAGCCCTGCACAAGCAGATCACCGGCTACGGTGAAGTGATCTACCAGTCGCTGTACGGGATGTGTACAGCTATCAAACAAATGCGTGACAGCAAGCTCTATCGGGCGCTTGGCTTCGATACCTTTGAGGCGTACACCAAAGACAAACTCGGAATTGAGCGCACAACAGCTTATTACTATATCACTATTGCAGAAAATCTTTCTCAGAATTTTGTTGGCACGTGCCAACAAATCGGAATTAGAAAACTGTACCTGCTTGCTAAGGCTCCGGAAGAAGTGCGCGAAGAGCTCACCCAGACCGTTGACCTCGAAAGCACAACTGTCAGGGAGCTGCGGGAGCAGATCAGCGCGCTGCAATCCGCAAAGGAATCCGCCGAAGCGGATGCAGCACAGGCAAAGGATGCGGTGCAGGAGGCCGAGGAAGCCCGGGAGCGCACCCGCCTGACACTCAAAGGAATGCTTGACAAGCACATCGAGCATGAACGTTCGCTTGAAGCGCAGATCAAGGAACTGGAAAGCAAGCCGCAGGATGTTGCTGTGATGGACAACGCCGAAGAAATCGACCGGCTGAACGCTGAAATCGAACAGCTCCGTCAGCAGATCAGCGAGAAGCCAGACACGCAGCTTGCACTCGGCGTTGAGCCGATCTATCAGAATGATACCAAAGCCGTATTCAAGCCGTATCTGACAGCGGCGATTGATGCGCTCAACCGTCTGACAGCATTCATGGAGCAGAACTCCGGCGATGCCAATATGAATTTCTTTATCGAGAAAGCCGAAACGGCACTGACGATCGTCGGCGACCGGATCACAAAAATGAAAGGAGCATAATCATGTCGGTCAAGATCAATACACTGGAACTGGAAAACGTGAAGCGCATCCGTGCGGTGCAGCTCACACCTGCCGCAAACGGGCTGACGATCATCGGAGGGAATAACAATCAGGGCAAGACCTCTGTGCTGGATGCGATCTGTTGGCTGCTCGGCGGCAATAAGTATCAGCCGAGCAATGCGCAGCGCGAAGGTGCGCTCACTGAGCCGATGCTCCGCTGCACGCTCTCGAACGGGCTTGTTGTGGAGCGCAAGGGCAAGAACGCTTCCCTCAAGGTCATTGATCCGCAGGGCAACCGTGCCGGGCAGAAGCTGCTTGATGGCTTCCTCTCTGAGCTGGCACTTGATCTGCCGAAGTTCATGCAGGCATCGGACCGCGAAAAGGCTGACACGCTCCTGCGCATCATCGGCGTCGGAGAGCAGCTCGTGCAAATGGAGCAGGAGGAAAAACGCCTCTATGATCAGCGCACAGCAATCGGACAGATTCAGCAGCAGAAAGCCAAATTTGCGGCCGAGCTCCCGCGTTGGGAAGAACTGCCAAACGAGCCTGTCAGTGCTGCGGAATTGATCGCACAACAGCAGGAAATCCTTGCACGCAACGGCCAGCGTCAGCAGTGGCAGCATGAGATGCAGAGCATCGACATCGCAATTCAGAACATTACATCCGAGATCCAGCGCACAGAGCGTCAGCTTGCAGATCTCAGGGCGCAGCTTGATGAGTTTCAGGAGAAAGCAGCATCCGCACACAAGACACCGGAGGAATTGCAGCTTGAATCAACAGCCGAACTGGAACAGAGCATCGCGGATATCGACCGTGTGAATGCGAAGATCCGGGATAATCAGCGAAAGGCAGCAGCCGAGCAGGAAGCATCGGAGTATAAGAACCAGTACGACGGTCTGACCGATCAGATCGAGAAGATCAGAGCCGACCGTCGCACGCTTCTGAACGGTGCCAATCTTCCGCTGCCCGGGCTTTCGGTCGAGAGCGGCAGGCTGCTCTATCAGGGTAAGGCATGGGATTGCATGAGCGGCAGCGAGCAGCTCCGTGTCGCTGTTGCGATCGTGCGTTGCCTGAATCCGGAATGCGGATTTGTACTGCTGGATAAGCTCGAACAGATGGACATGCAGACGCTCGCAGACTTTTGGAAATGGCTTGAGGCAAACGGCTTGCAGGCGATTGCAACCAGAGTCAGCACCGGCGATGAGTGTAGCATTATCATCGAAGACGGGTGGGCGCAGAATGCTCCGGCACCTGTTCCGTATCAGCCTGCAACCGGATATGTCCCCGGTTGGAATAAAACAAAGGAGGGATAATTCATGCCGATGTTTGAAGAAATCAGCGGTATTCAGTACGGCAGCGGCATCAAAGCTGTTCTGTACGGTCAGGAAGGTGTCGGCAAGTCATCGCTTGCTGCAAAGATCCCTGGTATCATCTTCATCGACTGCGAAGGCAGTACAACGAAAATGGATGTGCGCAGACTACCTGCGCCGACATCCTGGGCAATGCTCTGTGATGAAATGGAGTTTGTACTCCAGAATGCAGCAGCAAAGGGATACCGTGCAGTTGCGATCGACACTTTTGACTGGGCTGAAATGCTTGTCTTGCAGTCAATCTGCGCAGAATCCAATGTGAAGAGCATCGAGGGCATTCCTTACGGCAAAGGATGGCAGATCGAATGTGAAAAAGTCGCTAGATTCCTAGAGAGCACAGACCGGCTTATCAAGGCCGGGATCCATGTCATTCTGATCTGCCATGCGGTCACACGCAAGACGACACTGCCGGAGGAACTGGATGAGTTCGATCACTGGGAACTGAAGCTCGGCAACAAGACGACTAACAAAATTGCTCCGCTGCTGAAAGAGTGGTCCGATATGACTCTGTTCCTCGCATTCAAAACACAGGTCATGGCAGCAGATGACAAAGGCAAAACGCACAAGGCGACTTCCGTGCAGCGCGTAATGTATTCGACAAAATCTGCATGGTGGGACGCAAAAAACCGCTTCGGCCTTCCTGAAATGATGCCGCTTGATTACGGTGCGATTGCACATCTGTTTGCAGCTCCGGCTGATGCATTGATGCAGC
>CAMHUJ010000178.1 GCA_946188175.1 uncultured Ruminococcus sp. | reverse complement strand
GGCAAGCAAAAGGCGTATGATTCCCCGCGCATGAAAAGCAGCGACGGCGACGGCTTCTTCATCACGACGCCTGCCGATATGTCGCGCTGGATGCTCGCACAGCTCGGCGATCTTGATCTGCCCGAAAGCCTCGCAAATGCGATCAAAGCATCGCACGAAGCAGTTCCGGAGCACAAGCCGAAAAACGACGCCGAGGAAAACTATTTCAACGGCTGGAGCATCCTCAAAAACGGCATCCTGCTCCACACCGGCATGAATCCGACCTTCACCGCTATGATCATCATTGACCCTGAAAAAGATACGGGCGTATTCTCGGTCAGCAATTCCGTATCAAATGCCAGTGAGGCGGCGTATCCGTTTTATCTGACACTGATCGGCGACAAGGACGCAAACAATTCTACGCCCTCGCGCAGCATGATGAACGTGCTCGACCGCATTTCGACCGGCTTCGGCTATGTCTGCACCGCGCTGCTCATCCTTGCGCTGATTCTGCTCATCACGCAGAACAGGCGGCTCGTCAAAAAAGGCTCGACCCTCCGGAGAGAACGCATCAGGCTCGTCTTCCGGATGATCTTTCTGCTGCCGCTGCTCGCGCTGGCTGTCTCACTCCCCTATCTGCTCGGCATGCTCCTCGGCTATAAAGGCTTCGGGTATCGGATGATCTGGTACTGGGGCGCACAGTCGTTTATTATATCGGCCTGTATCATGATCGCGTGGGTACTGGTCATGATCATCGGAAGCATCCGGCGGTTCTTCTGGTGCAGGCGCGATGCGGTGCAACGTGCGGAAAACATGCGCGAAGAATTTGCTGATTAACAAAAATCCCGTGAGGACGACGGTTCATCCTCACGGGTATTTTTATATGTATATGCTGCGGCGGTTCAGAGACATCTGTGTCCGGAGCCCGCTTCAAACTGATAGCGGACAATGCCGCGGTCAATCGCGGACATCGCATTCTTCTTGGTCTCGGTCACGGTCACGGAATTGCCCTCAAGCGTGATGTAGAATTTCTGCTGATTCATCGCCGTCGGGGCAAGCTGCGCCGCCATGACACCGTGACGGAACCATACCGGCATATCCGCATCCGCGACATTGCAGAGCGCTTCCATAGGCTTTGAACGCCGCGGACTGCCCTGCGTTTCTCCGTATCCCAGCGCGATAATGCAGACAAGCTCCTCATCCGCTGCGATCTCTGCTGCCGTCTTTTTCTTCTTGTAGGAGCCGCCGATCCAGCAGGTATTCAAGCCCTGCTGCTGCGCGGCAAGCACCAGACGCTGCCCGTAATAGCCGCAGAGACCGGCAAGATCCGGTACGGACGATTTGCCGACCAGCGCAATATAATTCTTCGCGTTGCGGAACATGCCGAACTGCGCCAGCAATGCAGGAAAGCACGCAGAATCATCATAAATAATCTGGATATGCAAGCCGCTTTCTGCATTGCACTCCGCGGCGAGCCGGTTCATTGCCTCACGCTCCGCCGCTTCAATCGGTTTATCCAGATATTTGCGGACGCTGTGGCGCGAGACGATTGCTTCTTTGAGTGTCATAACTGATATCCTCCGGTTGTGTATCCCCCCTCACACGCGGTGCGGAGGGATACGGGCAAAAACCATTTTACACTTCTGCATCCTTGATATATGCGTCGTAGCCTTCCCAGTTGTTTGCATAGCGCGTCAGAATCATTGCATCGGCAACCGTAACCTCGCCGTCGCGGTCGAGGTCTGCGGCATCGGTATCCACCGTAAGACCCGTCCAGTCGTTGAGCCAGCGCGTCAGCAGCATGGCATCCTGCGTATCGACCTTGCCGTCACTGTTGACATCGCCGAGTCTGACCGTCTTCTTCGGTGCATCCCAGACTGCCTTGATCTCGGTATCCGCCTTGAGGGTCACAGTCTCGCCGGGCTGATACGTCTTATCGCCGAGCTGCCAGCCGCAGAATGCCTTGTCCTTCGGCGCGGTGAAGCTGCATGCCGGAAGACTGAATGCCAGCCCAGAGATTGCCTGCATCTCCGCCTGCGTGCCCTTGCCGCCGTTGGCTGCGAATGTCACCTTGCAGACTGCATATTCCCAGAGCGGCATAGCTTCGACCTCATCCGTTACGATGACCGTTTCGCCGACGGCTTTCAGCTCGCCGCCCACAAGCCATTTGCTGCACTGCATGCCCTTTGCAGGCGCTGTGAATGTGCATGCCGGAAGTTTATAAGGCTTGCCGTAGGACGGGGTGACATCCTTCATCTCGCCGCTGCCGCCGTTTGCCGTAAAGTGAATCTTATGGCGCAGCGCCTCGAAATGATAACCGTATGTTTTGGCATAACCGGCTGCGGTGGAATCTGCTTCGCCGCGGACCGTGCCGTCAAAATACGGCTCGTATACCGGAATGCCGAGGCTGTCAAAGCCGTTCTGCTTTACGCCGTTGGATACCGTTTCCGGCTTGTCTGCGATCACGGTTTTCGGATTGAGAATCAGAATCTCCTGCAAATTCACACAGCCGCGGAATGCTGCCGTGCCGATCTGCTCTGCGGTTTCCGGAACCGTGACCTCCGAAAGCTGCGTATCCGCAAAAGCATATTTGCCGATATAGGTCACACCTTCCGGAATCGTGACGGATTCAAGCGATGAACCGTAAAATGCATAGTCGCCGATGCGCTTGAGCCCTGCCGGAAGCGTGATCTCCTTCACGGGCGAGACTCTGTAAAATGCACTGGCGGAAACAGAGGTCAGTCCCTCCGGCAGAGAAACAGATGCGATCTGATTCTGAACCAGATGCCACGGTACTTCCTCGGCAGTCGCATATTCGGTCATATCACCCTTGCCGGAGACCGTCAGCGTTTTCTTCTTGCTGTCATAGCTCCATGTCAGGTTTGCTCCGCAGGTGCCCTTGTCAAGCGCGGCGAATCTGATCTTGTTTTTCTCTGCATACTTCTGCGCGGTCGAACCGGCAAAGCCTGCAACCGTAATCTTCTCCGGACTGCCGAGCGTCACATCGTTGTAATCGCTGATCTTGGCTGCCGGATTCAGAATGATCACCTGCTCCAGTGCAGCGGTATTCGCAAAGGCATTTTTGCCGACCTCTGCGACCGATTCGGGCAGCGTCACTTCGGTCAGCGTATCGCAGTAATCAAAGGCGCATGTGCCGATGTACGTCACCTTCTCCGGAATCTCAGCCGCTTTCAGCTTTCCGCAGTCTGCAAATGCATAATCGCCGACCGTCGTCAGTCCCTCCGGCAGTATTACATACTCGATGTCCTTGCGGAATGCATACCACGGAACATCGTATACATCGTTGCCGTCGGAATCCGTCGTAACCATAAAGTTATTCATCATGCCTTCGCCCTCGAGCGTCAGCGTATTCGTTTCGGTATTGTATTCCCACGCCATATTGTCGCCGCAGGCACCGGATGTCTTCGTTTCCCATACCGCAAGAATCGACAGATCGCCGAGCACGGGAATCTGATCGCCGGACGGATGCATCTCACCGTTTACCTTCCAGCCCGCAAAATGCATCCCCGCGGGGGCAGTGAATTTACATTCCGGCAGGGTATATTTGCTGCCGTATTCCGCTTTCACAGACTCCATGGTTCCCGTGCCGCCGTTTGCATCGAAATCAAACTGACAGACTGCCGTATCCCATTGGGCAATCAGCTCCATGTCTCTCGTGACCTGCACATTCTTGTTCGGCTGCAGTACCTTTGCGGTCTCGCCGAGCTTCCAGCCTGCAAACTGCTTTCCCTCGGGCGGCGTGAAGGTGCACTGCGGAAGATTGTATATGCTGTTCTTCCTGATCGTAACGGGGCTCATCTTGCCGGTGCCGCCGTTTGCATTGAAGGTGACCTTCACATTGGCTTCCGGATCACCCCACTGTGCCGAAGCTGTCAGATCGGTTGTGACCGTGATCCTGTCGCCGGGCTGCTTTACCGCCCCGCTGACCTTCCAGCCGGTAAAGACCTTGCCCGAAGGCGGCGTAAAGAGGCAGTCCGGCAGCGTGTATTCAGTCCCCTTTTCGACTGCTTCGGAAACCATTTTGCCGCTGCCGCCGTTCGCGTCAAACTGCACATGCCAGTTGTTTCCGTCCGCAATCCGGATATAACCCTGCTCGATGCCCTTCGTAAAGACATAAGCCTCCATGAGCGAACCTTCCGTGTCTTGGTCCGCGTTTGTGAACATGTCCTGCACCGCCTGCGTGGGTTTATAGACAATTTCAACCGGAAACTCATCCCCTTCTTTTACATCGGAAGGCAGCTTCACCTGAAACTCCCAGAGGGCGCCGTCCCTGCCTACGTCTGTAGAAGCGGATGACATTACAAAACAGCCGTGATATCCGTCATCCATCACATCACGGGATAACCGGTAATTATCCTCGCTGGGCGTAGCACTATCCTTCATCAGCGTCAGTCTCGAATCAAACTCAATATGTAAGCCGGTACGCGCATATTTTTTGTCGGCGCCGGAAACCGACAGTACGATTTTGCGGGTCGGGTTTGCATTCGCTTCGACAAGCGTGATCGTTTCCTGCGTCAGAGAAAGCGTCGGCTTGGTAGCCGCTTTGTCTGGGTCAAGCCCGTTCAGCGGATACTCCATACCGGCGGCTTTTCCCGCGGCAAACACGGTCGCCGGAAGCTGCGCCTGACAAAGCAGCATTGCACCCGCCATAAACAGACTCAGAATGCGTTTTCGGGTTCGTTTCATGAATATACCTCCTCTTGTGTTGCATGTTGAAAGATATATACTACGCCATTTTCCATTATACTCATAATATACAAGGATGTCAAGCGGCAGGCGGATACCTGTCTGTGAAAACATACAAATTTACTATACTATATCATATGGAGCATATACAACTTTCGGGCAAGATGCTTGTATTTCTCTGTTTTTTTACTGTCATATCCTATTTTCTAACTGTTCTATGATAAACATGCCGGATATGAATACATATTTTTATGCATAAAACGTCAAAATGACCTATATATTACAAAAT